>CABZSY010000006.1 GCA_902528505.1 uncultured Pelagibacteraceae bacterium | reverse complement strand
TCCATACACTAAAGTTTGCTCAACAAAATCAATTTTTAATAAATCATTTTCAATTTTTATTGGTGAAATATTATCTCCTCCAGGAGTAATTAGAATATCTTTTTTTCTATCTGTAATTTTTAAGTAATTATTTTCAAAATGACCAATATCACCAGTAAATAACCATCCATCATTTAAAACTTTTTTGGTTTCTTCCTCATTATTCCAATAGCCTAACATTACGTTTTCACCCTTAACCAAGATCTCGCCATCATCTGCTATTTTAACCTCATTTGCAGTAAAAGCAGGTCCAACAGTATCTATCCTTATATCATCTTTTGGATTACAACTAACCACTGGAGAGGTTTCTGTTAAACCATATCCCTGTAATGTCGGTAATCCTATTGCATTTAAAAATACCCCTACATCTTTATCTAAAGCACCCCCTCCAGAAATAAATAACTTTAGGGAACCACCAAATTGTGCTTTTATTTTTTTTCTAACTAATTTTTCACAAATAATGTTTTGTACTTTTTCTAATTTAGATAATTTATTTTTAAATAAAACCTTTTCCCCAAGAGAAAGCATTTTGTTGATAAGATATTTTTTAAGGCCTTTTGTTTTGTTAAAAGATGCATTTATCTTTTGATATAAATTTTGATAAAATCTTGGGACAGCAGTCATTATATCAGGATTACATTCGCCCATATTTTTTATTAGCTTGTCAATACTTTCAGCATAAAACACTCTGGCGCCTAAAGCTATTTGAACAAATTGAACAGTATGCTCATACGAGTGTGACAATGGTAACCAAGTTAAAAATCTAGCTTTTTTTGAAATAAACTCTTTTAGTAAAAATAAAGCTCCTTCACAATTACTCAATATACCTCCATGACTTAACATCACACCTTTGGGGTTTCCTTGTGTGCCTGAGGTATAAATTATACAGGCAAGATCTTTTCTAGAAATATCTAAATTTAGAAAATTTTTTTCCTGATATTTTTTTTTCTCAAAAATATTTTTGACGTAAATAACATCATTAGTATCTTTAATCTCTTCAAAAGATAATATTTTTTTTATGAAAGGTTTGGATTTAACTATATTTTTAATTTTATTATATTGTAAAGAGTCCGACACAATTACAACTGATGGATTACAATCATTAATTAAATATTCGTAATCTCTTTCTACATAGGTCGTATAAGCTGGAACAGTAATACCTTTTGATAACATTATTGCTAAATCAGAGATCATCCATTCAGGTCTATTTTCTGAAATTAACAAACAACGATCTTTATTCTCTATGAATGAACTTAACTCTTCAGATAGTTTTAAAATATTTAAATAGGTTTCTTTCCATGTAAATTTATTTTCTAAATTTTTTAATGATTTCAAAAAAATTTGATCAGGCTTTTCTTTTAAGTACTGTTGATAAAAAAGTTCTAAAAGATTATTTTGTTTGTTTATTTCCATATCTTTTGGTGGGCGAAGAGAGAATCGAACTCTCACTTCTTGCGAAACACGATTTTGAGTCGTGCGCGTCTACCAGTTCCGCCATTCGCCCACTAATTTGAATTAAATTATATTTAAATAGTATAAGAACTAAAATTATATTAAAACCAAAAAATGTTTCAAACTCTTTACAGGAAATGTTTGGATTTAGCATCACACAAAAGCTCAAACTTTTATTTAGGTTTAATCTCCTTTATTGAAAGTTCTTTTTTTCCTATACCTCCAGATGTAATGATTGTGCCTATGGTAATTGCAAAGAAAAAAAATTACATAAAAATATTTTTGATAGCGTCCATTTTTTCCGTTTTAGGAGGTATTTTTGGATACTTCTTGGGAACATTTTTTTATGACTTGGCCTCTGCTGTAATTGAGTTTTATGGATATGAAAATACAGTTGAAAAATTAAAATATAATTTATCTGTTGGGGGGGGTTTTCTAGGGTGGCTTAGTATACTTTTTTTAGCTGGTTTTACCCCTCTCCCTTACAAAGCTTTTACCATTGCAAGTGGACTAATTGGTTTTAATTTATTTGTATTTATTCTTGTTAGTTTGGTTTCAAGAAGTCTAAGGTTTTTTCTTATTTCTTATTTGTCTTATAAATTTGGACACTTATTTAATGATTTTATGGATAAGCATGGATCAAAATGGTTTACCGTTTTTGGAGTATTGCTTGTTATAATATTATTAATAATATTTTTATTTAATAAATTTTATGTTTAGACTCGGCAAGAAAAATTTATTCCTAGCTATATTTTTAATAAGCTTTATTGCCTTAATATCTGCATACTTTATAGAATACATACTTGGACACCAACCCTGCTCTCTTTGTTTATATGAAAGAATTCCATTTTTTTTAGCAATCTTAATTATTTTTATAAATTATAAGTATGACAAATTAGAAAAAAACTTTATTCTCTTGTTGGCTATAATTTTTTTTATAGCAACAATACTGTCTTTATATCATTTAGGAATTGAACAGGGTTTTATACAAGAGTCCTTGTTGTGTGATCTTAAAAATGGAGCAAATATTATTGATAAAAGTGAAATATTGAAGCAATTACAACAAAAAAGTATAAGTTGCAAAGATGTAACATTTAAAATTTTTGGATTATCTCTTACAAACTACAATATAATAATATCTTTATTATTCACTATTGGTTTAACAAAAATTTACTTTGGGTATGAAAAGAATAGATAAAAAAAAAATTGAGGAATTTATAAGAGTGGATCATGCTGGTGAAAGAGGTGCTGTAAAAATTTATGAAGGTCAACTACTTGCTTTAAATACATTTATTAAAAACGACAAATTAAAAGAAACTATTGAAAAAATGAAAATTCACGAAAAAGAACATCGAGATTTTTTTGAAAAGGAAATAAAAAAAAGAAATATAGCTCCAACAAAATTTTTACCTCTTTGGGATTTGTTAGGTGTGGGTTTAGGTTTTGGATCAACTTTATTGGGCAAAAAAGCTGCGATGCTTTGTACTGCGTCTGTTGAAGAAGTTATTGATGAACATTATTTGAATCAAATTAAACAGCTTGATGATAGTGAAAAAACCTTAAAGAAGAAGATTATTAAATTCAGAGAGGACGAGCTAAATCATAAAGACATAGCTTATGAAAAAGGCGCAACCAAAAAAGGACCTTATTCAATTTTAGATAAAATAATTAAAACTGGTTCTAAAATTGCAATTAATATATCTGAAAAAATCTAAGCTTCTAGTTCAACGTCCCAATATAGATAGTCCATCCAACTTTTATGAAGAAAGTTTGGTGGGAAATTTTTTCCATTTTTATGTAAATCTTCTGTTGAAGGTCTATAAGGATATTGATGTAATTTCATTTCTGAATTTTTTAATAATTTTCCACCCTTTTTTACATTACATGTAGAGCAGGCAGTAACTACGTTATCCCAGTTAGTCTCACCGCCTTTTGATCTTGGAAGCAAATGATCAAAAGTAAGTTCCTCTCTACTACCACAATATTGGCAAGAAAATTTATCTCTTAAGAATACATTAAACCTAGTAAAGCTAGGTTTTGATTGTGGAACAATATAATCTTTAAGAGCAATAACACTTGGTAATTGCATATTAAATGAAGGGCTCCTAATAACTCTATCATAATTACTTACTATGATCACTCTATCTAAAAAAACTGATTTAACTGTGTCTTGCCAAGACCACAATGATAAAGGGTAATAACTTAAAGGTCTGTAATCAGCATTTAGGACTAATGCTGGACACTTTTCTAATGAAACATTTTGTTCAATAAAGTTATTCATAAGATAATGTTAACTTAGTTAATCTACTTAATCAACATTAAGAGATATTAAAATTTCTTTAAGATATAATTTAGTGCTGTACTAGAAGCTTGTATAGGAATGTGATGATCACAATTTTTAATTAAAAGTGTATCAACTTTTATATTGTTTCTTATTAAAAAGTCTTTGGCTTCTAATAAGTTGATTGATGGGACAATTTGATCAGTGTCACCGTGTATAAGTAAAGTTTCAGTTTTGTTTTTGATTCTATTTTTTAGGTTATCTTGATCAATAATTTTTCCAGAAAAACCAACAATGCAAGAAAATTTTTCCTCTGATGTTAAGCCAACATTTAAAGACATCATACAACCTTGGCTAAAACCAGATAAACATATTTCTTTATTTGATAAATTAAATTCTAATTTAACTTCCTCTATAAATTTTTTAATTATATTCTCGGCCTTAATTGATTGCTCTAATATATAAGATGGTTCCTCTTTGCTAAGATCAAACCATTGATATCCTGAAGGGTTCATTACACTGGGCTCATGCCCATTTGGACAAATAAAAACAGTATTTGGCATATGTCTTTTCCAATTTAATGATAGCATACTAATGTCTTTTCCATCACCACCGTATCCATGTAATAAAATAATTGCATTTTTTATTTCATTTCCGTTTTCAGGTCTAATAATTATAGAGTTAAGGCAAAATGTCATAGTTAATTAATTAAGTGTTTTATTTCTAAAAACAATCTAAAATACAAAAATGTTATCAGGATTAATAGTTAAAGTTCTATCTATTGCACTTTTAATTGCAGTGGGTGTAGTCTTAATTCTAGGTATAGGAACTCTTTTCAAGGGTGGGGAAACAAGTAAAAAATATTCCAATAAGTTAATGCAAATGAGAGTCATTTTACAATTCATTGCTATAGTTGCCTTAGTAGGTTTTGCTTATTTTTTTAAAGATTAACTTAAATTTTTAAGCCAATTAATAAAGTTTTCATTATCAAAATCTATTGAACCAATAATTCTTGCAAACTCCTCTCCTTCTGAATTTAAAATTATAGTAGTTGGAAGACCTCTTAAAGAAAAAATTTTTGCTAGAGTTGATGGATTATCAAAATAAGGCTCTAAATTATCTATGTCTAATTTATCAAAAAAATTATTGACCTTATTTAGATTTTCTTTGCCAATATTAATTGGGTATATTTTTAAGTTCTTTATCTTTTTATTTGCTTGCAGCCTGTTTAAAGAGGGCATTTCCTCTTTGCATGGTTCACACCAAGTTGCCCAAAAATTCAATATTGTCAGCTTACTATCTAAATTTTGAATATTAATTTCTTCATCTGTTTCATCTAAAAAAATAACATTATCGTATGTTTTTGGTATTTTATGGACTACAAGATTTTTTAAATCTGGCAATTCATTTGCAAGAGCATTCGTGATTAAAAAGGTAAATAATATTAAAATTCTCATATTAAATAGGTATAATTAAATATCATGGCAAAAAATAAAAACAACCAGGCAATATGGAACACACGTATAAAAAAAAAATCGTCAAGTTTGTTTCAAAAAATTGGTAATTCTTTAGATATTGATAAAAGACTCTATAAAGAAGATATCAGAGGATCTATTGCTCATGTTGAAATGCTTTTTAAACAAAAAATAATCTCATTTAAAATTAAAAATAAAATTATTTATGGTCTAAACAAAATAGAAAGAGAGATTTCCAGTAAAAAATTTGATTTTGATAAAAAATATGAAGACATTCATATGAATATTGAAAAAAGACTTTTTCAAATTATTGGTGAAGAGGCAGGTTATGTCCATACAGCTAGATCAAGAAATGATCAGGTAATCACTGATTTTAAATTGTGGTTAAAATCTGCAACCAAAGAAATAAATAACAATCTTGATAAAGTCATCAAGAGTTCTATAAAATTAGCTGAAATAAATATTCAGACTATCATGCCTGGTTTTACTCATTTAAAAAACGCTCAGGCAATTTCATTCGCGCATTATCTAATGTCTTATGTTGAAATTTTTAATAGAGATAAAAAAAGATTTTCTAAAAATATAGAAAGTTTAGAAGAAAATCCTCTTGGTGTTGCTGCTTTATCTGGCACATCGTTCAATATAGACAGAAATTATACAACCAAAAAACTTGGTTTTAAAAAACCTACAAACAATTCTATTGATACGGTTTCAGATAGAGATTTTGTGCTTGATTTTCTTTACAGTATATCAGTGTGCTCTATGCATATTTCAAGAATTGCAGAAGAGTTGATTTTATGGAATTCAGATGGATTTAATTTAATTAATTTGTCTGATAAAGTTGTAACTGGATCGTCAATAATGCCTCAAAAAAAAAATCCTGATCTTCTAGAATATTTAAGAGGTAAATCTGGAAATACCTACGGTAATTTATTTTCTATGCTGACTATTTTAAAAGGGTTACCACTATCTTATTTTAAAGATCTTCAAGATGATAAAGAGATTGTTTTTAGTTCAAATGATACAATTATAAATTGTTTAAAAATTTTTGATGAGGTATTAAAAAATTGTAGTCCTAATAAAAAAAAAATGCTTGAACTTGCAAATAATGGATACATTACCGCAACAGACTTAGCTGACTATCTTGTTAAAAATCATTCAATGTCATTTAGAAAAGCTTATCAAAAAACCTCGGCTGTAGTTAATTTGGCAGAAAAAACAAAAAAAAATTTAGATGAACTATCTTTAGATCAACTTAAAAAAATTGAGCCTAGACTTACCGAAGATGTTTTAAAAGTGTTTGATTTAAACAATTCTGTAAATTCAAAAAAATCTTTTGGGGGAACATCTTTTGATAATATTAAAAAAATGATAATGAAATATAAAAAAAAAATATGATCAGAAAATTTACCTTAGCTTTGATATTGTGTTGCATATTAATCTCTTGTGGGAAAAAAGGTGATCCTGAATATAAAGAGTCTACGATTAGGAAAAATATGCAATTACTTTTAATTAATAAAGCTTAATGAAATATAAAAATAAACAATTAACAATAGAAAATATCAATTTTCAAAGTTTAGCAAAAAATTTTGGCACACCTGCTTATTGTTATTCATATTCGAAGTTAAGAGAAAATATAAATAATTTTAAAGAAAATTTTAAATCCTTTTCTCCATTAATATGCTTTTCCGTAAAATCAAATACTAATTTAAATATAATTAAAGAAATTAAGAAATTTGGTTTAGGGGCTGATGTTGTTTCAAAAGGAGAACTTATGTTAGCTTTAAAAGCAGGTGTCAGTCCAAGCAAAATAGTATTTTCAGGAGTTGGTAAAACTATTGAAGAAATCAGTTTTGCTATCGAAAAAAAAATACTACTTATTAATGCTGAGTCAAAAAGTGAAATTCAAGAAATTAATAAAATTGCTAAACGAAAAAAAAAAATAGTACAAGTTGGAATAAGACTAAACCCAAATACTGACGCAAAAACTCTTAAACAAATTTCTACTGGTAAAAGTGAAAATAAATTTGGTGTTAACAGTAAAAAGTTTTATGAGCTTGTAAAATACTGTGAAAATTCCAAAAATATCAGTCTACAATGTTTAAGTGTTCATATAGGTAGTCAAATATTGGATTATAAACCATATGAAAGAATGCTTAAGGCTGTAAGTAATATAATTAATAAAACCAAATACAAATTTAAATTCGTTGATTTAGGTGGAGGCATGGGAATTTCTTACAGTGATAAGATTAAAAAGCTTAATTATAAAAAATATAATTTAGCAATTAAAAATTTTTTAAGAAAACATGACACAAAAATAATTTTTGAACCAGGTAGATCAATAATTGGTAATACAGGAACTTTGATATCCAAAATAATTTACATCAAAGATGGTGGTGCTAAAAAATTTATTATTTTAGATGCTGCAATGAATGATCTTATGAGACCAGCTCTATATGGAGCAGTTCATAAAATATTACCCTTAAATAAATCAAACAATGTCTCAAAAAATATTTATGAATTTGTAGGTCCTATTTGTGAAAGTACAGATAAATTTGTAACTTTAAAAAAATTTCAAAAACTAAAAGAAAAAGATTTTGTAGCTATATGTGATGTGGGCGCATATGGAATGTCTCTAAGCTCTAATTATAATCTTAGACCAAAACCAGTTGAATTACTGATAAAAGGAAGAACAATTAAAATAATTAAAAATAGACAAAAGCATACAGATTTGATTTAGCTTTTGATAAAAATGATCAGAAATTTATTATTTTCAATATTTTTTTTTGCAGGAATAATTATAATTTCAATAATATTTTTGCCTGCATTACTTTTACCAACGAAAATTACTTTACTAGGAGGAAAATTGATGGGTTATTGGACTGGGTTTTGTCTAAGAGTTTTTCTATCAGTAAAAGTTATTATTAAAGGTAAAGAAAACATTATAACCGACAAAAAATTTTTTATTGCTGCCTCTCACCAGTCTATGTTTGAAACATTTTACCTACAAACTGTTTTCAAGTCGCCAGTATTTATTTTAAAAAAAGAGTTACTACGAATTCCAATCTTTGGGTGGTACTTACAAAAAATTGGATCAATCTCTATAAATAGAAACAAAGTAAGTAGAGACAATTTAGGATTTTTTGAGGATATTTTAAGAACAGTAAATAGAAGTGATAGACCATTGATAATTTTTCCTCAGGGAACTCGTGTTTTACCTGAAGAACGACCTTCTTTTAAAAAAGGAGTAACAAGAATTTATCAGGAGCTAAATATAGCTTGCCAACCTGTTGCTGTTAATTCTGGTTATGTTTGGCCAAAAAAGGGTCAAAAAAATAGTAATAAAACAATAATTGTTTCTATTTTAACACCTATTAATGCTGGAATGGATAAAGATAATTTTCTACAGATTTTAGAGAGTAAAATTTATAATGAACTCAACTTATTAAGTTAGCCCTTCATAGGCATTACAACATAAATACTATCAAAGTCGCCTGGATCTTTTATTAAAGCTGGAGAGCCCGTATCATTAAAAAATATTTCTACTTTTTCTCCATTTAATTGGGAGGCCACATCTATTAAATATCTAGAATTAAAACTAATTTCTAAATCATGATCAAATTTTGCACTTAAGGTTTCCTTACCATCTCCGCTGTTAGCGTTATTCACTGATAAATTTAAGATATCTTTAGATAAACTAAATTTTACTCCATCTTTTTTATCTAACGATACAGATGCTACTCTATCAACAGAATTAAGAAATAATTTTAAATCTATCTCTAATTTTTTTTGATTATTTTTAGGAATTACCTGAATATAATTAGGAAATTTACCATCTATCAGTTTTGATATTAATATACTGTTATTTAATTCGAATTTAATTTTAGATTTAACATTTGAAATCTTTACGTCACCATCATAGCTATCCAAAAGAGAACATAGCTGAAATATTGTTTTTTTTGGTAATATTATTGGATCAAAATTAATTTTTTCATCTAATCTAATTTTAGAAATTGACATTCTATGACTATCAGTGGCTACTGCTGTAAGATAATTTTTATCTTCTACTTCTGTTTGATGAAAATAAATTCCACTTAAGTAATGTCTAGTTTCATCATTAGAAACTGAAAATTTACATTTATTTAATAATTTCAAAAGTTGTTTAGATTTAATGACAAATTCATTCTGGTTAAAATTTTCATCTGTAAGTGGAAACTCTGAAGGACTGATACAATTTAAGTTAAAAATAGATTTTTCTGACTCAAGATGAAGTTTATTTGTTTCATTTAAAGTTAAATTAATTTTTTTTCCAGAAGATAATTTTCTTACAATATCATATATAGTTGATGATACTGTTGTGGTTTTTCCTTCTTCCAATACTTCCACATTATTTATTTTATGAATAAAAATTAAATCTAAGTCAGTTGCTGTTATTATTAAATTTGAATTATTTGCATCAATTAAAATATTAGACAAAATTGGTAAAGTACTTCTCTTTTCTATAACTCCTTGGCAATAATTGAGTGCTTGCTGAAGGTCATGTTGATTAACGTTAAATTTCATAATCTTTGTTATTATATAATATTTGATTTTTTAATTTGTTAATATTGTCAACCATCTCTTGGTCCTTTTCTTTAATTTTTTCAATAGTTTTAACTGAATGTATTATTGTTGTATGATCTCTATTTGAAAACTCCCTTCCAATTTCGGGCAATGATTTTGAGGTAAGAATTTTAGTTAAATATATTGCTGTTTGTCTAGGTCTAACTAAATACCTTGATCTTCTTGAAGATAACATCTCATTTTTACTAATTTTAAAAAACTTACACACCACTGTTTGAATTAAATCAATAGTAACTCTGCTTTCAGACAGATTTAATAAATCCTTCAATACAACTTTTGTTTCAGATAAATTTGGGACTTTTTCATATATTCTTGAAAATGAAACTACTCTATTAATTGCTCCAACTAACTCTCTTATACTGCCTTTGATTTCAGTGCTGATAAAATCTTGAATGTCTTTTGAAATATGCAATTGGTCTGAATATATACTGTTTAGTTCCTGAGTTTTTTTTTGAACAATTTTTTTTCTTAATTCTAGGTCTGGTTTTTGGATATCAACTACTAATCCACCTGAGAATCTAGATTTAATTCTTTCTTGAATTCTCGATAATTTATTAGGAGGTCTGTCAGCGGAGACAATTATCTGTGAACCTTTGTCCAATAGAGCATTAAATGTATGAAAAAATTCTTCTTGCATGGCCTCTTTACCGCTTATGAATTGAATATCATCAATTAATAAAATATTTGTGTTTCTAAAGAATTCTTTAAACTTTACCATATCATTTGATTTAATTGATTTTACAAATTGATACATAAAACGTTCTGCTGAAATAAACATAACTTTATTATTTTTTTTTAACTCATAACCAATAGAATTTAATAAATGTGTTTTGCCCATTCCAACACCACCATAAATATAAAGTGGGTTGTAATGCGAAATATTTTCTGAAACCTTTAGCGACGCCTCATAAGCCAGCTTATTACTTGATCCTGTGATAAAATTATCAAATCGTTTATTAGGATCAATTCGATTATATTGCAAATAAGAATCTTTTATAAAAGAAACATTTTCTTTTAAATTACCCGCTTCTAAAGCATCATCAGTATTAACAGAATGATTTGGTTCAACTATTCTAAATTCAATTCTTACAATATCTTTTTTATAAATTTTTATAATTTGTAATATTTGATCTAAATATCTTGATGTTATCCAGTCTCTAATAAATCTAGTTGGTACAGAAAACAATATATAGTTACTAAATTCCTCTATAAATGAAATTTTTTTTAACCAACTTTCATAAACTTCAGATCCTAATTTATTTCTCATATCAGATTGAACTAGTCTCCATTCAAAACTGTTGGACTTAAATTTTTCTATATTTTGGTTATTTGTAAGTTTATTCATAAGTTTGGAAGAGACCTAGTTAGAACTGATTTAAAATAATTTGCAACAAGTTAATAAAAAATTTAAAAAAAAAATAAAATCTACGATTGTGGATTTAGATGTCACATAGTTAAATTTGAATTTTATTTTGTTTAAAAAATTAGAAATTAAAATTATAAATTGAATCAAACCATGATTGAATCAAATGTAGATTGAATTTATATAGAGGAAATATTTACTAAATCTAAATATAGTAATACAAGATGATATTTAAATAGATAATGTGCTTACTAAAAGTTGTTTAATAAAATAAGATTTTTTTTAACGCTTAGATTGCAGAAATCTTCTTTGTAATCCTGGAAACATTTCTAGAAGCATTTTGTTTCTTGATAATTCCCGTCTTAGCAATCTTCATTAGCTCTGAGTTAAGCTTGGGCAAAAATTTTAAAGCTTCATCTTTCTTTTTTTCGTCAATAAGAAGGTTCATTTTTTTTAAAGCGTTACGAAATCTACTTTTTCTAGCCTTATTAACTACTGTTTGCTTAGAAATTCTTCGGATTCTTTTAATCGCTGATTTTGTGTTTGCCATCTGCGCAGGGGTATAACTTGAGAATTTATAGTGGTCAACATAATATTTTACTATTTTTGGCAAAAATCACAAAAAAAAGTTGATCTATTTGATACAATTTTTTTTTTTACAATACCTAAACATCTAGAAGCTTTACATTTATTTCCTTCTTGCTGATAAACCTTGAACTCTTTTTGATAACCACCCAGTGTTCCAGATATGTCTTGAAAATTTCTAATGCTGGATCCTCCCTTAATTATTGCTTTATGTAAAATTTTTTTTGAATTAAAAATAATTTTCTTACATTCGTTTTTAGTTAAAAATTTTACCTGCTTAAATGGGTCAATTTTACATAAAAATAATATTTCACTAGCATATATATTACCAATTCCTGAAACAAATCTTTGATCCAATAAAAAACTTTTAATATCTTTACTTTTATCTTTAAAAAAACCCATCACATAATTTAAATCAAATTTTTTATCAAATGGTTCAGGCCCCAAATTTTTAAATCTTTCATTTAAAGCATTTTTATTTTCAATTAATTGAAAAAAACCAAAACGTCTTGGATCATTATAAATTACTTTAAAATTATCAAATTCAAATACAACATGATTATGTTTTTTGGGGAGTGTTGGTGAGTGATAAAAACTAGTATTTGTAAATTTCGATATTTTAAGCTTATCAACAATATGAATTGTGCCTGACATACCTAGGTGAATCAAACAATAATCACCTTCCCAAAAATGTATTATTAAGTATTTTGAAAATCTATCTACTTTAATTATTTTTTTATTTTTAACATAACTTTTAAAATTATTTGGTATTAAAAACCGTAGATTTCTATTTCTTATTATTACTTTTTTCACCCTTTTTTGATTAATTTTTTTATTTAAGGATTGTCTTACAATTTCTACTTCTGGTAATTCTGGCATTTCACACTATATTCAATATATAATTTTTTATGCAACAATATCTTCAAAATAAAAAAGGACTAGTAGAAGGTGTGTTTGATCAAGTCTATGACCGTTATGATTTGATGAATGACTTTATGTCACTAGGTATACACAGGCTTTGGAAAAAAAGTCTAATTAATATGATGGGCCCATCTGTTAATAAAAAATTGGTGGATGTTGCTTGTGGAACTGGTGATATTGGTAAACTTTTTTTAGAAAAAACTGATAGTAAATCCAACGTTACATCTATTGATCCTAATAAAAAAATGATTAGTAAAGGTAAAAATAAATTATCAAGATATAGAAGTATTGAATGGATTACTGCCCCAGCCGAAAAATTGCCATTAACTGATAACTCTTTTGACTACTATACAATCAGTTTTGGTTTGAGAAATACAAAAAATTTAGATCTGGCACTTTCTGAAGCTTACAGGGTTTTAAAGCCTGGTGGTCGTTATCTGTGCTTAGAATTTTCTAAAATCCAAAACACAAATATGAATTTAATTTACAAAAATTACTCAAAGTTAATCCCTATAATTGGTCAATTTATAGTAGGGAAAAAAGAACCCTATGAATATTTGATAAAAAGTATTGAGCAGTTCATTAATCAAGAAGAGTTAATTGATTTAATGCAAAAGCATAAATTTCAAAAATGCTCTTATAGAAATTTTTCTAATGGTATTGTTTCAATTCATAGTGGTTGGAAAATTTAATGATAAGAAAGTTAGTTACCTTGTTTAAATTAGGAAGAAAAATTGCAAAATCAGATATACTTTCAATTGCATCAAAATTTAAAAAACCTCCGCTAGCTTTAACTATTTTATTTAAAATATTATCTTTTTCATTTCAAAACAAAGAAAGTTATGATTTGGATAAAGATGAAGGAGAAAGGCTTTCCAGATCACTGGAATCAATGGGTACTACTTTTATAAAGTTAGGACAATTTCTAGCCACTAGACCTGATATCATTGGTGAAGAATTATCTAAAAGACTTGAGAGTCTTCAAGATCGTTTACCACCGTTTTCGATAAATGAGGCAAAGCAAATCATTAAAAGTGATCTTGGAGAAGAGTCTTTCAATTCTATAATAGATTTAAGTGATCCTGTTGCTGCAGCGTCTATAGCTCAAGTACATAAAGCAAAAATTAACGACAATGGAACAATTAAAGATGTTGCTATAAAAATCTTAAGACCAGATATAAAAAAAATATTTAATGAAGAAATTGATGCAATGATGTTGTTTGCATTTATAGTAGAGTCTTTTGTAAAAAAAACAAAAAGATTAAAACTAATAGAGGTTGTTTTTCTATTAAAAGAGATAACAAATCTTGAAATGGATTTAAGGTTTGAGGCAGCGGCTGCTAATGAGTATGCAGAGAATACAAAAAATGATGCTGGATTTAAAGTTCCAGTAATTTATTGGAATTTTACAAGTGAAAATGTAATGACTCTAGATTGGATCGATGGTGTTTCAATTAGAGAAACAGAAGAATTAAAAAATAAAAATTTTGATACAAGTAAAATAGCAGAAGATATTATTCAACATTTTTTAAGACATGCTGTAAGAGATGGTTTTTTTCACGCAGATATGCACCAGGGTAATATTTTTATTGATAATAGTGGTCAAATTGCACCAATAGATTTTGGTATAATGGGTAGACTAGATAAAGTTAGCAAGAGATTTCTGGCAGAAATTTTATTTGGATTTATTCAAAGAGATTATCGTAAAGTTGCTGAAGTGCACTTAATGGCTGGATTAGTTCCAAAGGATGTTCCTATTGATGACCTTGCTCAAGCTTTAAGATCAATAGGTGAGCCCATCTTTGGCCAAGAAGTAAAAGATATTTCAGGTGGAAAATTGTTAAAACAACTCTTTGATGTAACAGAAAAATTTAACATGCAAACTCAACCACAGCTATTAATGTTACAAAAAACAATGGTTGTAGTTGAGGGTGTTGCAAGAAAATTAAACCCAAGCACAAATATATGGACAACTTCTAAGCCTGTGCTTGAGACCTGGTTGAAAGAAACAAAAGATCCAATAACAAGTTTAAATGAGACATTGAAGAGTACTTCTGAGGTAATAAAGCGGTTGCCAGAATTTCCAGAGATTATGGATAAAGCTAACCAAGCTTTGACGTTTTTAGCTAGCGGACAGATTCCTCAGAATTCAAACTCCTATACTGCTTTAAATGATAAAAAAGCAGAAATGAATGCTTTTAGAAATCAATCTATTATTGGTTTATTACTCCTTGTAATTTTTGGACTTATAGTATTTTAATTCTCGAAATGAAAAATCTGTTAAACAAAAAAATTTTATTTATCATATGTGGTGGAATTTCTGCCTACAAAAGTCTTGAGACAATTAGGCTTTTAAAAAAAAGTGGTGCAGAAATCAAAACTATACTTACTACAAGTGCTAAAGAATTTATAACACCTCTTTCAATTACTGCGCTATCTCAAGGTAAAGTTTATAGTGAATTATTCAGTATCGAAAACGAAACTGAAATGGACCATATTTCACTTTCCAGATGGGCTGATATAATTGTTATTGCTCCTGCAACTGCAAATACTATTTCAAAGCTTGCTCAGGGTACGACAGATGATCTAGCATCGACTGTTGTTCTCGCTTCAGATAAAAATATTTATTTAGCTCCAGCAATGAACGTGAGAATGTGGGAACATCCAACTACCAAATTAAATTTAAAAAAATTAAATGGTTTTGGTTATAAATTAATTGGACCTGAAATTGGCGATATGGCTTGTGGAGAATATGGTGAAGGCAAAATGTCTAATCCAAGAAAAATTGCTGAAGAAATTGATCAGTTTTTTTTTAATAAGAAAAGAAATAAAAATTTAAAAGCTTTAGTTACAGCAGGACCTACTAATGAATATATAGATCCTGTAAGATTTATAACTAATAAATCTAGTGGCAAACAAGGGTATGAGATTGCAAAATCTCTCTCTAAAAAAGGTTTCGATACAACGCTTATTTCAGGTCCCACTAACTTAGAAATTGATGATGATATTAATCTAATTAAAGTTGAAACAGCAGAACAAATGTTTCTTGCAACTCAAAAAAATTTGCCAACTGATGTAGCAATTTTTGCAGCGGCTGTAGCTGATTTTAAATTAAAAAAAAAGTATCAAAATAAAATTAAAAAACAAGAAACCTTAAATTTAAGTCTTGAAAAAAATACAGACATTTTGAACTATGTTTCTAATCATAATTCAATGAGGCCAAGTCTTGTTATTGGTTTTGCAGCTGAAACTGATAATCATGAAAAAAAAGCAGAAGAGAAATTGAATAAAAAAAATTGTGACTGGATTATTTCAAATGATGTTGCAAATAAAAATATAGGATTTAATTCTGATTTTAATGAGGTAACTATTCACTACAAAAATAAAAAAATAAACAACGAAAAACTTTCTTATAAAAAAAAGTCTGAAATATCTGATGAAATAGTTGATAGAGTTATTAATCAATTAAATTAATGGCAAAAGTTTTAATCAAAAAATTAGCTTCATCTGTCAAATTGCCTGCTTATAAAACTAATGGAGCTTCGGGGATGGATTTGATGGCTTTTATTGCCGAGCCAATAATTCTTAAACCACAATCTTCGTGTTTAGTGCCAACAGGAATTTCTGTTGCTTTTTCGGAAGAATTTGAAATACAAATAAGGCCAAGGTCTGGTTTAGCAGCTAAAAATAATATTAGCGTGTTAAACACTCCTGGGACAATTGACAGTGATTACAGGGGTGAAATAAAAGTTATTATTTTTAACCATGGAAATAAAGAATTTATAATCAATAATAATGACAGAATAGCTCAAATGATTTTAACACCGGTTGTTAAAATGGAATTAGAAGAAATAGAAAGTTTGCCTGAAACAATTAGAGGAGAGGGTGGATTTGGCTCAACAGGAAAATGAGCAAAAAATTAAATAAAAAAGAAATAGAAAAATTCTCTCGTCAAATTATTATAAGAAATATTGGTGCATTAGGTCAGAAAAAAATTCAAGGGGCTAAAGTTTTAATTATTGGAATGGGGGGCTTAGGTTGTCCAGCTGCAGAATTTTTGACACGATCAGGAATTGGAAAACTAGGTCTTGCAGACTATGATAAAGTTAGTTTATCAAATATACATCGACAAATTTTGTATTCTGAGAAAGATATTAATAAATCAAAAGTTAAAATTTCAAAAAAAAAATTGAATGAAATAAATCCAAAAACAAGGATAAATATTTTTGATTACAAACTAGATAAAATTAAATTAAATAAAATTATCAAAGATTACGATTACATTATTGATGGCACGGATAACTTTGAAAGTAAGTTTCTAATCAATGATTTGAGTTTAAGGTATAAAAAATTTCTTGTAGCTGGTGCTATAAGTAAGTTTGATGGTCATATTTTCAATTTTGATTTTAAAATTAAAAACAATCCTAGTTTAAGAGATTTTTATCAGGAAGATGTTGTTACCAATGATATTTTAAATTGTGAGTATGATGGTATTTTAGGTACAGTAGCAGGAATTGTTGGCACAATACAAGCAAACGAAATTTTAAAAAAAATTCTTAATATTGGTCAAAATTTAAACGGATTTGTTTTAATTTTAAATTTGCTAAATTTAAGTATAAGAAGAGTAAAATTAAGGAAAAGAAAATAATGATTTTCAAAATTAAAGAAATTTCTATATTGATTTTTTTATTATTTTTCTGCTCGATCAGTTCTGCAAATGAAATATTTGTATCTTTAAAGAAAAGCAAAGTTAATGTTCGTTATGGTCCAAGTTTTAACTCTGATGTTAAGTATGTTTATAAAAAAATAAATCTTCCCATAAAACAAATAGATAAAAAAGAAAACTTTAGAAGAATTATTGACTTAAAGAATAATAGTGGTTGGATACACGTTTCACAATTAAAAAAAATTAATTCTGTTATTGCTACTAACGATAAAATTTTATTCAAAAAACCTACATCATTTGCAAAACCCATAGCATTGATAAAAAAGGGAAGGTTATTAATTGTTCAACAATGTGAAAAAAATTGGTGTGAAATAAAAAATGATAATTTTAATGGATGGATTAAAACAGATGATCTTTGGGGTTTAACTAACTAAAATCTTCAGACAAAGAGGCTATATTTTCTTTGCTTAATTTAGTGGTGTGAGAGTATTCTTTGTGATCCATTCCAAGTTCAATATTAACATCACTCGATTTAAATTTTTGGATTTGTTCATCCGTAAAATTAAAGTGTATAAATTGAACTGAAGAAGCCTTGCCCTCAGCAGAAGTTCTGTCAACGTCCTCTTCAGGAACAGCCTTAACAGTCTCACCATTTATCTTCATAAATACCATTTCTTCAATTCCACCAACCTTACCTAAAAAAGCCGCTCTAGATATAGGGTTATCTATTTCAAACATAAGAGTAGCTGTTAACTCTTTTCCATTTGGAATTAATGGGTTGTATGCAATTAGCTCATCATGCAACTGTTCATCTCCACCCTTTTCAATATAAAGCATTTCTTGAACTTGAGCTAACATAGTCTCATAGCTTTCAAAATAAAATGTAGCGTAAGGCCCTAGTGCAACTCTTCTATTTTTTTTAAAGCTAACAATATTTTTTCTTAATTCTTTTCTGTCTTTTATATATGCATCAAGAGGCATTATATCAGATTTTTGTATCTCTCTTTTTTCTTTGGGCATAGTTATAACTTATAACTTTTTGCCATAAGTTCTATAGGATGTAGTGCCTCATCGTTAGAAATGTTTGTATCAACTTCTAATTGTTTTAAATGCTTTCCAGCTAAAGGACAATCAGATGCCATATACTTATTATTTTTATTTTTTATTTGTCTTGCTGTTGGTCTCCCAACTTTATTTGCTAAATCATGTGTTTCCTTCATCACTCCAAAAGTTCCGCCGTGGCCAGCACATCTTTCGACAACATCAATTTTTAAATTAGGAATATTTTTTAACATATCTCTAGCCTTGATACCCATGTTCTGAGCTCTTGCATGACACGCATGATGAACTGTAACACCACCATCAATTTCCTCTAATCCTTCAGCCAATCCCTCATTATTAGAGATATCCACCACATACTCGTCAATATCCATTACATTTGAAGATAATTTTTTTACATTTTCACTTTTAGGTAATAACAAGGGCCATTCAAATTTTAGCATCAAGCCACAGCTTGCTGTTAAAGTTATTACTTTGTAACCTTTGTCAATCCATTCAATTAAATCTTTTGATACTTTTTCGGCTTGTTCAACTACTTTTGGAAGATCTGCCTGTTCCAAGAAAGGCATTCCACAGCAGCCTGGGTAAGCTTCTTGAACCTCCACACCATTTTTTTTTAAAACTTTCAATGCAGCTACACCTGTATTTTTTTTGTTAAAATTTACAAAACACGTAGAATATATTACAACCTTTCTATCTTTGCTTATTACATCATAAGTAATTTTATCATTATTCTTTTTAAAAAAATTTGAAAACGTCTCCGAGTTATATTTTGGTAACTGCACTCTTTTATCTATCCCAGATATGAATTCTAAAATTTTTCTTATAAATTTATTTCTAATATTTGATACCCAATTCACAATTTTAGAGAACATAACGCCAATTTTTGCGTTTCTATCAATTTTAGCTAATTGAGTTGGTACACTTGGTATTTTTCCTAACTTCTTTTGCGCAGTTCTATATCTCAGCATTAAATGAGGAAAATCTAAATCAAAGTCGTGAGGAGGAACATATGGGCACTTAGTCATAAAACACATATCACATAAAGTGCATGCATCTACAACAGGCGCAAATTGATCGCTGGATAAACTCTCAACGTCTTCATCTTTAGACTCATCAATCATATCAAATAACTTTGGAAAAGAGTCACAAAGATTAAAGCATCTTCTGCAACCATGACAGATATCAAATACTCTTCTCATCTCTGAATCTAATTTTTCAGGATTTAAAAAATCAGGGTGCTCAAAATCAATTGGATGTCTAGTTGGTGCGTCTAAGCTACCTTCTTTACTCATAATTTGAATTTTTATTTGGATTTTTAGTGGACAAGTTAATGTCCACTAAACGAATTAATTAGCTAATAGACTCTAAAGTTTTTTGGAATTTACCAGCATGAGATTTTTCAGCTTTTGCTAGAGTTTCAAACCAGTCAGCAATTTCTTCAAAACCTTCTTCTCTAGCTGTTTTGGCCATACCCGGGTACATATCAGTGTACTCATGTGTTTCACCTTGAACAGCTGATGCTAAATTTGCTTTAGTTTCACCAATCGGCATACCAGTTCCAGGATCTCCAACTTCCTCCAAATACTCTAGATGACCATGTGCGTGACCTGTCTCACCTTCGGCGGTTGATCTAAAAACTGTAGCTACATCATTGTAACCTTCGATGTCAGCCTTTTGTGCGAAGTAAAGATATCTTCTGTTTGCTTGGCTTTCGCCAGCAAAAGCTTCCTTTAAATTTTCTTCAGTTTTACTTCCTTTTAATGACATTTTATTCTCCTTAATTTAATGATTCCTAAAGATATAATACTTATAAAGTGATTGTCAACAGTTTAGAATAATTATAATTTATAATTTAAGTAATTGATTTTATTGAATTAATTTTGATTTTGATTATCACTCGCAACTCTAACCAAAACTTCCACTGAGTTAATTTTTTTTCCAGTGATATTATTTTTAACATTTACATTTTCTATTTCATTTTCATTACAGTCTATTAATTGATGGGTATCTTCATCATAAAAATGGTGATGAACAGTTGTGTTAGTATCAAAATAGCTTTTGTCTGAGTTTATTGATATTTCCTTTAAATATCCCTTTTTTTGTAAGGCATGGACAGTATTATAAACTGTTGCGAGAGATATTTTTTCATTTAGCTCTTCAGATATTTTTTTAACAAGATCGTTGATTGTAAAGTGAAAAGTTTTATCTCTGTTGAACAAAACCTCACAAATTTTAACCCTTTGCTTTGTGGGTCTGAGCCCAGTTTCTCTTAATTTTTCAATAAAATTGAAGTTTTTTGTCATATTTCTTTATAATAATTCTAAACTAAGAATAAATTGTATTGTTTTATTATATTATATTATCATTAAATCAAGTAATAAGGGAACTCAATTTTTATGAAAAAAAACTCCTATAGCTATGATGACCTAATTACTTGTGGAAATGGTGATCTTTTTGGCCCTGGTAACGCTAAATTACCCCTTCCTCCGATGCTAATGTTTGATAGAATAACAGAGATTTACGACAATAACGGGACCTTTAACAAAGGATCTTTAAAGGCTGAGCTTGATATTAAAGATGATCTTTGGTTCTTTGATTGTCATTTTAAATCTGACCCCGTTATGCCTGGTTGCTTAGGGTTAGACGCTATGTGGCAACTAGTAGGTTTTTATCTAGGTTGGCTAGGAAATCCTGGCAAGGGTAGAGCGCTAGGTGTTGGAACAGTAAAATTTACTGGTGAAGTTTTACAAAGTGTAAAAAATGTAAGGTACGAAATAGATATGAAAAAAATTATGTCACCAGGAGGCACAACTGTTGGTCTTGCTAATGGAGTAGTTTTTGCAGATGATAAAAAAATATATTCAGCAGATAGTTTAAAAGTAGGATTGTTTAAATAATGAGAAGAGTAGTAATTACAGGTTTAGGCATTGTTTCATGCTTGGGTAACAATCAAGAAGAAGTACATCAGTCATTATTGAAAACAAAGTCTGGAATATCTTTTAGTGAAGAATATAAAGAACACAATTTAAAAAGTCATGTACATGGTAAGCCAAACATAAAACTTGAAGATTATATTGATAGAAAAACAATAAGATTTATGGGTTCTGGTTCTGCTTATAACTATATTGCAATGAAGGAAGCTATTGAAGACTCTGGTTTAGAAGATAGTGAAGTAAGTAATTTTAAAACTGGAATTGTAATGGGTTCGGGTGGACCCTCCATTGAAAATGTAATTCTAGCAGCTGATAAGACCAGAGCTAAAACTCCAAAATTAATGGGACCATTCATTGTCCCAAGAACCATGGCTAGTACAGCATCAGCTACACTTGCTGTTCCATTTAAAATTAAAGGAACAAATTACACAATGAGTTCTGCTTGTGCAACTAGTGGCCACTGTATTGGAAACTCAATGGAATTAATTCAAATGGGAAAACAAGATGTTGTTTTTGCAGGTGGTAGTGAAGAGATACACTGGGCGATGACTGCAATGTTTGATGCCATGACAGCCTTATCTTCAAAATATAATGATACACCAGAGACTGCATCAAGAGCATATGATAAAACTAGAGATGGTTTCGTAATTGCTGGTGGTGGTGGAGTGTTAGTGCTAGAGGAGTACGAACATGCTAAAGCAAGAGGGGCTAAAATATACGCGGAATTAACTGGTTATGGGGCAACCTCAGATGGATATGATATGGTGGCTCCATCAGGAGAAGGCGCTGTAAGATGTATGAAGATGGCTATGGCAAAATTAAAAAATAAAATTGATTATATCAATACTCATGGAACATCTACTCCAGTTGGAGACATTACAGAATTAAATGCGGTAAAAGAAACTTTTGGAAATGAAATTCCAAAAATTAGTTCAACAAAATCTTTATCAGGTCATCCTTTAGGAGCCGCATCCGTTCATGAAGCGATCTATTGCTTAATTATGATGAAAAATAATTTTATAGCAGGATCTGCTAATATTAATGAAATGGATGACGCGGCTAAAAAATTTCCAATAGTTGCTAAAACTGAGACAGGAGCAACTTTAAATACAGTAATGTCTAATAGTTTTGGTTTTGGTGGAACCAATGCTGCTTTAATTTTCGAGAAGATATAATTATGAGCTTGATGAAAGGTAAAAAAGGATTGGTAATGGGTGTTGCCAATGAAAGATCTATTGCTTGGGGTATTTCACAAAAACTTTCAGAAGCAGGAGCAGAACTAGCATTTACCTATTTAGGGGATGCATTAAAAAAAAGGGTTATTCCATTAGCTGAAAAATTAAATTCAAAAGTTACGTTTAGCTGTGATGTAGAAAAAAAATATGATGTAACAAAGTTGTTTGAGGATGTTAAATCACTATGGGGCGAGATTGATTTTGTAGTTCATGCAATTGCTTTTTCAGATAAATCAGAATTATCTGGTGAATATTTAAACACTACTAGAGAAAACTTTTTAAGAAGTATGTTAATTTCGTGTTTTTCATTTACTGAAGTTGCAAAAGAGGCATCTAAAGTAATGAAAGAAGGCGGAAGTTTAATTACATTAAGTTATGAAGCAAATAAAGCTATTCCAAATTATAACGTAATGGGTGTATGCAAAGCGGCATTGGAGTCTAGTGTTAAGTATCTTGCAAGAGATTTAGGTGCAAAAGGAATGAGGGTTAATGCGATAAGTGCAGGCCCTATTAAAACATTGGCTGCTTCTGCTATTGGAGATGCAAAATTCCTATATAAGTGGAATGAAGATCATTCTTTACTCAAAAGGAATGTTGATATTCATGATGTTGGAAATTCAGCATTATATCTATTAAGTGACCTTGCAAACGGTGTTACTGGTGAAATTCACTATGTAGATGCTGGATATAATAAGGTTGGGATGCCAGATCCTAAGAATATTACTTAATGAAGCAGCAGGATTTACACCTGCCACCCCTAATTTTAATTATTCAGTAGCTTGTTTCATTGAAAGTTTAACTTTACCTCTATCGAAACCAATTACTTTAACTTTTACTTCATCACCTTCTTTGACAACGTCAGTAACTTTTGCAACTCTTTTTTCTGCTAGTTCTGAAATATGAACTAGTCCGTCTTGTTTTCCTAAAAAGTTTACAAATGCACCAAACTCCATAATTTTCATTACTTTACCTGAATAAATTTTGTTCATTTCAGCTTTTGCAGTAATATCTTTGATCATTTGCATAGCAATGTTTCTAGACTCTTCATCTGGAGCAGCAACTGTTACAATTCCTTCATCATTTACATCAACTTTTGCACCTGATTTTTCAACGATCTCTCTTATTGTTGCGCCACCTTTTCCAATAACAGCAGCAATATCTTTTTTATCGACAGTTACTTGTTCCATTTTTGGAGTGTGCTTTCCAACATCAGATCTAGATTCACCTAAGGCTTTATTCATTTCACCTAAGATATGGATTCTTCCATCTTTAGCTTGCTTTAAAGCCTGCTCCATAATTTCGAAAGTAATACCAGTAATCTTTATATCCATTTGAAGTGAAGTAATTCCATCTTTAGTTCCAGCAACTTTAAAGTCCATATCTCCTAAATGATCTTCATCACCCAATATGTCTGATAAGACACTAAAATCATCACCTTCTTTAATTAAACCCATTGCAATACCTGCAACTGGCTCTTTAATAGGAACACCGGCATCCATTAATGCCAAAGATGCCCCACAGACAGTAGCCATTGATGACGAACCGTTAGACTCAGTAATCTCTGATACTATTCTAAAAGTGTATGGAAACGCCTCTTTTGAGGGTAATGAAGAGTTAATTGCTCTCCACGCTAGTTTACCATGACCAATTTCACGTCTTCCTGTTCCAATTCTTCCTGTTTCACCAACCGAAAAAGGAGGGAAATTGTAATGAAGCATAAATCGTTCTCTTTGAAGACCATCTAAGCTTTCAATTCTTTGTTCATCATCAGATGTCCCTAAAGTAGTAACAACAATTGCTTGTGTTTCTCCTCTAGTAAACAAAGAAGAACCATGAGTTCTTGGTAATACACCAACTTCACATGAGATAGGTCTTACATCAGATAAACCTCTTCCATCAATTCTTTTTTTATTTTTAAGAATGTCAGTTCTGACAATTTTCTTCTCTAGATTTTTAAGTTCAGAATTAACATCAAGATCAGAATACTCTTCATCTTCGGCATAAAGCTTTTTAGCTTTATCAGTAATCTCTGAAATTTGATTAGATCTATCTTGCTTATCTATTGTTCCAAAAGCTTTTGTTAAATCATCTGTAAAAGTTTCCTCAAGTTTTTTCTTAACTTCAGATAAATCTTTTTTCTCAACAGTCCACCCAGGCTTTCTACATTCTTTTGCAAGTTCCTCTATCATTTCGATTACAGGAACAAATCCTTCATGACCAAACTTAACTGCAGCTAACATAACTTCCTCTGTCAAGCCTGATGTTTCTGACTCAACCATAAGCACCGCATCTTTAGTGCCTGCTACAACTAAATCTAAACTTGAGTTTTCTAACTCAGCTTTTGATGGGTTAAGAATATATTTACCATCAACATAACCTACTCTAGATGCTCCTACAGGACCCATAAAAGGCATTCCTGAGATAGCTAGTGCTGCTGATGAAGCAGTAATTGCTAAAATATCTGGTTGATTTTCTTTGTCATATGAAATCACTGTTGGCAACAATTGTACTTCATTTTTAAATGCATCGGGAAACAAAGGTCTGATTGGTCTATCAATTAATCTTGAGATTAATGTTTCACTTTCAGTTGGTCTTGCTTCTCTTTTGAAATATCCACCAGGAATTTTACCGCCTGCATAATATTTTTCTTGATAGTTAACTGATAAAGGAAAATAATCCATATCTGGATTTACTTTCTTTGCTCCTACCACTGTTGCTAAAATAACTGTTTCACCACATGTTGCGATGATTGCTCCGTCTGCTTGTCTTGCTACTTTACCTGTTTCTAAACTTATTTTCTTTCCTGCTACTTCTATTTCCTTCTTGTGTACTTTAAACATTTCATTTCCATTTCGTTTCGTTCGTTTCGTTCCATTCCATTCTATCTAACTTGACTTCTACTTTCTCAAATTCAATTTCGACAGTACATTCTTGTAAGAATCCATTTTTGTTTTCTTTAAGTATTCCAACAATTTCTTTCTTCTATTTACCGCTCTCAACAATCCAACAGACGAATGTTTATCTTTTTTGAATTGCTTAATGTGTTTAGAAAGAGTTTCAATTTTCTCTGTTAACAAAGCAATCTGTATCTCAGAGGATCCAGTGTCTTCATCATGCATTGCTAATTCTTGTGCCTTTTTGTTCATGCCTCGATTTTCCTATTTATTTGTTTGTTTTATTAAGTTTTCTATTTTTTCCGCATACTCGAAAGATTCGTCTTTTCTAAAAAGTAATTTTGGTAAAAATTTCATAACCACCTTCTGTGATAAAATTTTTCTTATTAAAAATGAGTACTCTTTTAAAGTATTTATTGTCTCCTCAGCATCTTTTCCCCCTAATGGAAGCACATATGCTTTAGCAATTTTTAAATCAGGACTCATTCTAACCTCAGTAACCGTTATCGTGTTTGTTTCTAAATTCGGGACCTTAGCTTCATTTCTTATAAAAATCATGCTTAAAGACTGCTTGATCATTTCTCCAACTCTAAGCTGTCTTTGAGAAATTGGTTTTCCTATTCTATCTGACATTAAATTGACCTTTCTGTAGACTTAACACTAAATGCTTCTATTGTGTCATTTTTTTGGAAGTCCATATAATCTTTAACGGTTATCCCACATTCCTGGCCATCACCAACTTGTTTGACCTGGTTTTTTTCTCTAAAAATAGTTCCGACTTTCCCTGTATAAATAATCGCTCCATCCCTAATTATCCTAACGTCAGATGTACTTGTAATTTCACCTTCGGTAATTTTGGAACCTGCAACCTTGCCAGCTCCAGAAACTTTAAAAATTTCTAAAATTTGAGCCGAGCCAGTTATTGTTTCTTGAACATCTGGAGTTAATAATCCTGACATTTTTTGTTTAATATAATCTAATACTTCATAAATAATGTTGTACGAAGAAATTTTAATTCTTTCATTTTCAGCAAGTTTTTTTGCTTCTTTGCTTGGTTTGACATTAAAAGCAATTAATACAGCATTCGACGCTTTTGCTAAAGTAACATCTGTTTCTGTTACCATTCCAATGTCTGCTAAAATAATTTTGGGCTTAACTTCATCGTGTTTAATTTGACTGATTGCATTTTTAATTGCCTCTGAAGATCCATGTACATCTGACTTTATAATTAAATTTAATTCCTCGGAAGACTTATCTGAAAAAGCAGATTCTTGTGTTGCAAATGTTAAAGGATTTTTTCCATCTTTATTTTCATCAGTTCTACTTTCACTTAACGTTTTTGCCTCTTTTTCACTGTCTAAAACGATAAAGTCATCTCCTGCTTTTGCTGCACCATTCATACCTAAAATTTCAACTGGAGTTGAAGGTGAAGCAAAATCTATATTTTTTCCTTTATCATTAATAATTGCTCTAACTTTTCCCCACTTCAATCCACTAACAAAAAAGTCTCCTTTTTTAAGAGTGCCAGTAGTTACTATAATTGTTGCAACTGGACCTCTACCAACATCAATTTTAGACTCTAAAACAATACCAGTGGCTCTTGATTCATAATCAGTTTTGAGATCTAAAATTTCTGCTTGAAGAATAATTGACTCTACTAACTTATCTAAATTTAATTTTGTTTTCGCAGAAATTTCAACCATCAAAGTATCTCCTGACAAATCTTCAGCTACTAACTCTTGTTCCAATAATTGATTTTTAATTTTCTGAGGATCCGCCTCTGGAAGATCACATTTATTAATCGCAACAACAATAGGAACATTGGCTGCTTTTGCATGTTTAATGGACTCTATTGTTTGCGGTTTTACTCCATCATCAGCTGCAACAACTAATACAACTACATCTGTTAATTTAGATCCCCTTGCTCTCATTTCAGTAAAAGCAGCATGGCCCGGTGTATCGATAAAAGTTAATTTGTTATTTTGGCTTTCAATTTGGTATGCACCAATATGTTGTGTTATTCCTCCAAATTCTCCAGAAACCACATTTGCACTTCTTAAAACATCAAGAACTGAAGTTTTACCGTGGTCAACATGACCCATCACAGTAACTATGGGTGGTCTATTTTTTAAATTTTCTACTCTAGTTGCTTTTATTTTTTGTATTATTTCCTCTGCCTTTTCTTCTCTAATTGGATTATGTCCGAATTCTTTTACTAAAAACTCAGCTGTATCTGCTGCAAGAGTCTGATTAATAGTGACTGTTACACCCATCCCAAACAAATACTTTATGACGTTACTAGATTGTTCAGCCATTCTATTAGCCAATTCTCGAACTGTAATTGCTTCAGGAATATTGATGTCTCTTTTTACTGGTTTTAAATTTTCTTGTACTTCTTCTTTACTTAAATTTTTATTTTCTTTCTGTCTTGCTCTTTTAACTGATGCTAAACTTCTTTCTCTAGCCTCAATTTCATCGCTTAAAGCTCTTGAAACTGTCAGTTTTAACTCTCTTTTCTTAGCTCCAAGCTTTGTAGTCTTTTTATCTTTTCCATCAGTTTCACCTTTAAGCCTTTTAGTGGCTCTTTGTTCAGCAAGCTTTCTTCTCTCAAAATCATTTATAGTAGTGGGCGATTTAGGACTAAATAATGGTTTTAAAGGGGCTCCTCTATTAAATGTCGAAGTCGTTTTCGTTTTACTAGTGTTAGATCTGAACGATCCACTTCTAACTGGAGATTTTACAGTTTGCTTTTCTATAACAACTGAATTCTTACCTTGAGTTTTAGCAATCTCAATGTTTTTAATAGATTTTTTGGCTGAGCCAGATATTGTTAATTTTGTTTTTTTTTCCATAGCTCATCACTCAATCTTTATAAACAATGTTTCGTGCAGACATAATTAATTCATCTGCCTCTTCTTTTGACAAAGCAAAATCTTCAAGATATCCTTGAATTTTCACTCTTTCACCTTTAACGACATCAAAACCACCTGTTAATTCATCTGATGCTAAATCTGCAAAATCTTCCAAAGTTAAAATTTTTTGTTCACCTAAAGTAACCAACATTCCTGGGGTTAAACCTTTTAAATTAATCAATATATCCTCAAGACCCAATTCTTTAATTCTTTTTGATATATCTTCTTGATCTTTTTTATGAAATTCTTGGGCTCTTTCTATTAGTGCTATTGCTGTATCTTCTTCTATACCTTCAATCTTCACGAGGCTTTCAGCAGAACTATCTTTAATGTCATCAATTGTTGAGAAGCCCTCCGCTACTAATAACTGCCCTAGGGTCTCATCTAACTCTAAATTTTTAACAAAGTTTTCAGTTTTTTCTTTAAATTCCAACTGTCTTCTTTCAGAGTCTTCTGCGTCGGTCATTATATTTATCTCATAATTTAACAACTTTGTCGCTAATCTTACATTTTGACCTCTTCTACCAATTGCTTTACTCAAATTTTCCTCGGTTAATATTACATCAAGTTTTTTTCTTTCAGCATCAACATTTACTCTTTGAACTTCAGCTGGCGATAAAGCGTTTGATACTAAGATAGCTGGATCTTCAGACCAATTTACAATATCAATTTTTTCACCCTGTAATTCATTTACAACTGCTTGAACTCTTGATCCTCTCATACCAACACAAGCTCCAACTGGATCTAATGAAGTATCAACGGCTTTAACACATATTTTTGCTCTACTTCCTGGATCTCTTGAAGAAGATTTAATTTCTATTAATCCATCGTAAATTTCTGGCACTTCTTGAGCAAAGAGTTTTTCCATAAATTTTGGGTGAGCTCTTGATAAAAATATTTGTTGGCCTCTTGGTTCTCTTCTTACATCGTAACAATAAGCTTTAATACGATCTCCAGCCTTAATATTTTCCCTTGGAATTAATTCATTTTTTTGGATAATTGCCTCAGTTCTTCCTAGATCAGCAATTACATTTCCAAATTCTAATCGTTTAACAATACCACTTAAAATTGAATCTTTCTTATCTATAAAGTCATTAAATTGTCTTTCTCTTTCAGCCTCTCTAACATTAAAACTAATAACTTGTTTTGCAGTCTGGGCAGCAATTCTTCCGAAGTCAAAAGATGGTAAAGGTTGAAGAACCTCATCACCAACAGACTTATCTTTGTTAATGTTGTTTAAATTAATCGCATCCTCTAAATTTATTTCTGTGTTTGCATTTTCTGGGTTTTCCGTGATTATTAGTTTCCTAAAAAGCTCTATGTCTCCATTATCTCTATTAATTGAAACTTTAATTTCATTTTCCTGACCAAATTTAGATTTAGCCGCTTTGGCAATCCCAGTTTCCATTGAACTTATTATTAGTTCTTTATCGATTGATTTTTCTAAAGCTACAGCTTCTGCGATTCTTAATAATTCTAATTTATCTGCTCTTTTATTTAACATAAGTTTGATTGCTCTAAAAAAAAATGGGCTAAGGCCCATTTTGTAACTTCAACAATGTAAAGGCAATATAGTAAAGTTTTTTTTTAATTCAACAGAAACTATTTCAAAAACGCTCTAATTTTGTCTGTTTTTTCCCAAGAAAAAGAGCCATTTTCTTCTGGGTTCCTTCCAAAATGCCCATAAGCTGCAGTTTTTTCATAAATTGGTTGATTTAAATTTAACATTTCTCTAATTCCTCTTGGGCTTAAATCAAAGCTATCATTTATTTTCTCCACAACAAATTTGTTTTTTTCAATATCATTATCAAATAAATCAACATAGATTGATAAAGGTTTTGACACTCCTATTGCGTAAGCTATCTGAATTAAACATTTTTCTGAAATTTTAGATGCAACCACATTTTTTGCAATATATCTTGCTGCATAAGCTGCTGATCTATCAACTTTGGTTGGATCTTTTCCTGAAAAAGCTCCACCACCGTGGGGTGCTGCTCCACCATAGGTATCAACTATTATTTTTCTTCCTGTTAATCCTGTGTCACCATCAGGTCCTCCAATAACAAAATTACCAGTTGGGTTTACATAAAGCTCACTATCATCAAAATCTTCAAGAAATTTTTTTGGAATAGATTTAATCATATAAGGTCTTAACAAATCTCTCACTTGAGATTGATTAATATCAGGAGAATGTTGGGAAGAAATTACAACAGATTTAACTTTAGTAGGTTTTCCATTTATATATTCAAAAGTAATTTGGCTTTTATTGTCTGGTTCTATATTTTTTAATACTCCAGATTTTCTGTCTTCTGCCATTAGCCTTAAAATTTTATGTGAATAATGTATGGGTGCCGGCATAAGTTCTTCTGTCTCATTGCAAGCATAACCAAACATAAGGCCTTGATCACCGGCTCCCTCATCTTTGTTACCTGATGAGTCTACACCCATTGCTATATCAGTTGATTGAGAATGAAGGTGGCTCTCAATTTTTGTAGCTTCTTTCCAAGTAAATCCGTCTTGGTCATAACCAATATCTTTAATACATCCTCTAACTTTTTCAATTAATTCATCTTTTTTAATTTCAGGACCTCTTACCTCACCTGCTAGAACAACTCTATTTGTTGTTGTTAATGTTTCACAGGCAACTCTTGAAAATGGATCTCCAGAAAGATAACTATCTACAACCATATCTGAGATTCTATCTGAGACTTTATCAGGATGACCTTCTGACACTGACTCGCTTGTAAAAAGAAAATTTTTTAAGTTACTCATTTTTAGTTCTATTAAATGAAAAAAATAAAAAAATATACAATAAAATTATTAATCCAAAAATTTTATTCCCAAATTTAGAAAACATTGTTGGTCTTGTTTTCTTTAATTGATCAAAATCAATATAACCGGTGTCTTTAAAGCTAATCTCTTGTTCAATAACACCTAAGGGGTTTATAATAGCTGATATACCATTATTTGCAGAACGTAATACATATTTACCACTTTCAACAGCTCTATATATACTGTGAATAAAGTGTTGTTTCGGCCCAATAGATTGACCAAACCATCCATCTTCTGAAATATTTATTATAAAATCAAAATTTGAATTATTAAAAATTTTTCCAGAATAAATTATTTCGTAGCAGATAAGAGGTAAAAATTTTAATGAAGAATTGTTGATATTTATTTTTATTATGTTCCTTTCGAAACCTTTTGAATAGGACTGGTAATTGTTAGTTAAAGTTTTTAAACCAATATTTTTAAGTATATTTTCTAACGGTAAAAACTCTCCAAATGGCACTAGATTTATTTTATTGTATGCGTTTAGTAGATTTAAGTTATGATCATATACTGAAAGAGAATTGAAATATTTAATTTCACTTTTTTCAATAGATTTACTATTTATACCAATAACTATTAAATGGTTTTCATTAAAATTTTTTTCAAATAACCATTTGTAATCTATTAATTTATCTTGAGAAATACCCGGCAAAATACCCTCTGGCCAAACAAACATAGTTTTTTTCCTTTTATCAGGTTTGCTAACTTCTATTAAATTTTCAATAGCTGTTATGGGATCAATATTATCGTAAAATCTGTCTAGCTTGATATTAGAGCTAATAATCCTGACCTTATGATCAATAGAACTATTTTCAGTTTGATTAAATAGCTTTGTAGAATGAGATCCATAAAAATAAAAAATAATTGTAATTAATAGAAAAAATATACATATCCATATGTCGGTTCTTTTATCTCTTAAAATAAACACTACCGGACTTATAAATAGAGAAATACAGAATAAATTAAACCCATAGGTACCAATAATAGAGGTAATGTTTAAAATTTCTAAATGGTTTGAAAAACTATAAGCAATTAAATTCCATGGAAATCCTGTTAAAATAGATCCTCTGATAAACTCAACCAAACCAAAGATTAAAGAAAAAAGAAAGAAAGATGAAATTATTTTTTTTGGTTTAAAAATAAAAAATAAAAAAGAAACTATGCCATAAAACAATGCTAAAAAAGCTGGGATAAGAACTAATGTTATAGGTATCAAAAACTTAAAACTTTCGTCGAAAGTCAATGAAATTGATATCCAATATAGATTAGTAATAAAATAACCAAAACCAAATAGCCAGCCATATAAAAAATATATATATTTATTTTTGTTTTCTTTTAACCTCTTAATTATAAATGCAAAAAATAAACCTAGTGTAATAAAGTTAATAATTAGATAGTTAAAAGGTGGCAGACTTAGAGAAGTTAGCGCTCCTAAAAATATTAAAAATACAAATTCAATATATGATTTTTTAGTCAATTTATTTTATTTTAGAAATTACAGACTTATATATTTGTCCTTCTTCTTTTAACATTTTAATATAATCTTTATTTTTTTTATGATCAAAACCTAGGAGATGCAGAAACCCATGAATAAAAATTTTGATCACTTTTTCCTTAAAAAGTTTTTTCTTTAGTAATTGAGGTTTATTCATAAAATTATAACTAATGATTATATCTCCTAAATAAGTTTGTTTTGAAATCCTTACCTTTTTAGTCGTTGGAAATGATAAAATATCTGTAGGCTTATTTTTTTTTCTAAAAATTTTATTTAATTTTTGAATATTTTTATTATTTGAAAGTAATAGAGTAAAACTCACTTTTTTATTAAAAAACTTGTATTTTTTTGGGAAAGCATTACAGATATTTTGAAAAAAAAGATCTTTATTTTTAAGCCTTTTTGACCACGCCTTCTCTTCTGAGAAGACATTTATATTAATCATCCTTTGAATAAGCTTTTACAATTTTAGAAACAAGTGGATGTCTTACTACATCAGAGTGATCAAAATCAATAACCGATATCTCATTCAAATATCCTAATAATTGTTTTGAACGCACTAATCCTGACATGTTTTTGTTTGGCAAATCTATTTGAGTAGGATCGCCATTAACTACGATTTTCGAATTTTCTCCAATACGTGTTAAAAACATTTTGATTTGAGTTTCAGTAGCATTCTGGGCTTCATCCAATATTGCAAATGAATTTTTAAGTGTTCGACCTCTCATAAAAGCTAATGGAGCAATTTCTATATCACCTATTTCAATCATTCTTTGAATTTTTTCGAAATCAAAAAGATCATAAAGAGAGTCATATAAGGGCCTCAAGTATGGATCTACTTTCTCCTTCATATCTCCAGGTAAAAATCCTAAACGCTCGCCAGCCTCAACTGCTGGTCTAGATAAAATAATTCTATCAATTTTTTTTTCTAACAACATTGTCAATCCCACAGCAACTGCTAAAAACGTTTTTCCTGTCCCTGCGGGGCCAGCTGAAATTACAATATCACTTTGTCTTAGTGCTCTTACATAATCCTTTTGTTTTTCAGATCTTGGAATTATAGATTTTTTTGGAGTTTTAATAATATCGGTAACATTGTTATTTTTAACTTTTTCATTAATCATAAATTTATCCACTGAAGAGACTAAATCTTTATTCTCTAAACTTCCATTATTAATGAACTGATTAGCTAAAAACTGAATAGCATTTTTTAATAATTCATTTTTTTCTGAATTTGATTTAATTAATATTGAGTTTCCTCTAGAATACAAACTACAGTTCGTTAATTTCTCTAACTCTTGTAAATTTTTATTAAATTCACCTACGACACCCATCAACAAATCATTATCATGAAATATAACACTTAAAGAATTGTTGTCTGAGTAAACAAACTTCAAAGATGGATCAATATTTTTATTTGTTACGCTGCTCAATTATTATGCTACCTTTTTATCCAAATCCTCAACAATTTCACCAAATAAGGTGGTTCTATTAAATTTATTTATTTTTACTGGAACAATTTTTCCAATATGTTCTTTATTACCATTGAATACTACTGATGTCATATACTCAGATCTACCAAAAGTTTGGGTTTTGTCATCAGTTAAATTTTCAACCAAAACATTGATTGTTTGATTTTTAAATAGTTTATTTCTATTTATTTGATTTTCATACAATTTATTCT
>CABZSY010000005.1 GCA_902528505.1 uncultured Pelagibacteraceae bacterium | reverse complement strand
CAATACCCCAATCTCATTACATAGTATCTAAAAGAGTTTTAACTGCAGGCAAACATGTTTATTCAGAAAAACCTTTAGCTACATATTTTGAAAAAGGAAAAGAACTCGTAGCTCTAGCAAAAAAAAAGAAACTTTATATTGGTAACGCTCCTGATACTTTTTTAGGCGGAGGAATTCAAAAAGCAAGAGAGTTGATAGACTCAGATCTAATTGGAGATATAAAACTTGGTAATGCAATTTTTGCCTTTCCAGGTGTAGAGTCATTTCATCCAAAACCTGAGTCTTGGTATAGAAAAGAAGGCGGACCTGTAATTGATATGGGACCTTACTTTTTTACAACACTAGTAAACTTACTTGGACCAGCAAAACAAGTACAGGGGAGAACACTAACAGCTTTCAAAAAAAGAATTTATGGGGCTGGACCAAAAAAAAACAAATCTTTTAAAGTTGAAACACCCACAACTTATCTAGCAACCATACAGTTTCATACAGGAGCAATTATTCAAGTGACATTGTCATTCGACGTCGTAAATCACCAAAGAAACCATATGGAGCTTTATGGAACTAAAGGCTCAATCATTGTACCTGATCCAAATATGTTTGGTGGATCTGTTTATATTTCAGTTACTGAGGGAGGTAGATGGGGAGAACACAAAACTGATAAAATGCATTTAGGAAAAATAAATATTACTTCATCAAGTGGTAGATCTAATGAGTCTTCTACGAATGCTAATTATAGGAGTGTTGGTTTATCTGAAATGCTTTATTCAATTCAGCAAAAAAAGAAACATAGATGCTCAGGAGAATTATCACTTCATGTTCTTGATATAATTCAATCAACAATGAAAGCAGCTACCACTGGTATACCTCAAAAAATCCTTACTAAATGTGAAAAGCCAAAAAAATTCAGTGAAGAGGAAGTAAAACGTATACTTATTTAAATGGAAAAACATATTGCCATAGTTGATCCATTTCCACGAACTCTAGAATTAATTTTTTCTAAAGATAAATATAAAATTCTCAAATCAAAATATGAATTACTTTTTGCACCAAAAAATAAAAAAAATTTTTTTTATGAGAAAAATATCCACAAAGCTTCATTTATTATAGGCCAACCTGATTTACCAAAAAATCTTTTGATAAAAGCAAAAAAATTGAAAGCAATTATAAATGTTGAAAGTAATTTTATTAATAATATGGATTATCAATACTGTTTTAAAAAGGGAATTCACGTTATTGCAACTTCTCCTGTTTTTTCAAAACCAGTCGCAGAAATCGCTCTTGGGATGACCTTATCTTTGTTAAGAAATATTCATACTTCTCATTTAGATTTTATTAAAGGTAAAGAAAAATATGGATTAGAGAGTAATTTGAAAGCCTCTTTATTGTCAGAAAAGAAAATAGGATTATTAGGTTTTGGAGATCTAGCTAAATCTTTGTATCCATTATTATTACCATTCACCAAAGATATAAATGTTTATGATCCATGGATTCCAAAAATAAAAATTAAAAAACTCGGTTTCAAAACTATTAGCTTAAGCAAAATGTTTGAAAATTGTGAGATTATTTATGTATTAGCGACTGTGACTACAAAAAACAAAAACTTCATAGATAAAAAACTTTTAAATAAAATGAAACCTAACTCCTGCTTTGTATTGATGAGTCGTGCAGCGGTTGTAAATTTTAAGGATTTGATAAACACAGTGAAAAAAAGAAGCATATTTGTTGCTACAGATGTTTTTCCTGAGGAACCAGTTCCAAAAAAAAGTTCTTTGAGAAAAGTAAAGAATATTTTGTTTTCTGCTCATAGAGCTGGGGCTTTAAAGTCTGCTTTTTTTAACATGGGGGACATAGTTTTAAAAGATATGAGCTTAATTAGAAAAAATTTAAAACCTAAATTCTGTAAAATAGCAAATAAGAAGACAGTCAATCTAATAGTCTCAAAACCTGTTGCAATTAATTGATTTTTTTATAATTTCGTAATTTATGTCAACTTTCCAAAATCCACTATTAGAAGCAAAAGGAATAACTAAATATTTTGGTACAATTACTGCTTTAGAAAATGTTGACTTAAAAGTACATGCAGGAGAATGTTTAGGTGTAGTTGGAGATAATGGAGCAGGTAAATCAACTTTAATGAAAGTACTATCGGGTCTATATAAACCAAGTTCAGGTTCATTATATTTTCAAGGTAAAGAGGAAATTTTAGAGAGCCCTAAGGACTCACAAAATCTTGGATTAGAAATGGTTTATCAAGACCTTGCTCTCGCTGGAAATTTGCCTATTGGAGAAAATATTTTCTTAGGGCGAGAGCCTACCAAAAATATTGGTTTTTTAAAATTTTTAGATTTTAATAAAATAAAAGAATTAACAAACGCACATCTAGGAAAACTTAAAATTAATGTTAAGAGTGCTGATCAAAAAGTCGAAGAACTTTCTGGAGGTCAAAGACAAGCTGTGGCTATTGCTAGATCAACAGCATTTAATGCGAAAGTTGTGATAATGGATGAACCAACAGCTGCATTAGCTATCAAAGAGGTTGGAAAAGTTTTAGATTTAATCAACAGCTTAAAAAAAACGGGCGTAGGTGTTATTGTTATAAGTCATAGAATGGATGATATTTTTTCAGTTTGCGATCGAGTGATGGCGCTTTTTCAAGGGACAAATTTTGCAGAGTCCGAACTTTCAAATACTTCAAGGGATGAAGTAATTGGATGGATAATGGGTAAAAAATAAAATGGAAGAAAAAGATAACAAGAAAGAAAGTCTATATTTAAAATTAATGCCCTACATTGAAAAGTATGGCATTCTTTTATTGCTCGTGCTTATGATACTGGTAATGCATATTTTGCAGCCAGATGTCTTCTTATCATGGAGAAATGTAACTAACGTTTTCAAACAAATCTCTTGGCAATCAATGTTAGCCTTAGGGGTGTTCATGGTCATCGTAACTGCTGGTATAGATCTTTCTGTCGGCTCAATAATGATGTTGTCACTCATGGTTTTAGCAATTGTTGCTAAAGCAGGAGCACCATGGTTTATAGTTGTTATAACTCCTCTGATAGCAGGGTTCTTGTGTGGTTTGTTTAATGGAGCTGGAATTACTTTATTGAGGATGCCCCATCCATTTATAATGACCTTAGGAACACTTTATATTTTTAGAGGGACAGGAAACCTTATATCTGGTGGAACACCAATTAGTGGTTTCACAGACGAAGTTAGATATTTGGGACATGGTAGAATTGATTTAACTTGGCTTGGATTAGAAAAGTCACAGTATCTGCCTGTTAGTTTAGTTTTAATTGCAGTTGTGTATGTTATTTTTTGGTTTTTTCTTAACCACAGTAGAACAGGAAAGTGGATTTACGCAATAGGCGGAAATCCAAGTGCTGCTAGAGCATCAGGTATAAATGTAAATAAAATTTTAATCATAGTGTATTCTCTTTGTGGCTTTCTATCAGGAATTGGAGCATTAATTTTAGCAGGAAGGACAGACTCTGGTTATCCAAATGCAGGTTTGCAATCCGAATTAGATGCTATTGCAGCATGTATTATAGGCGGTGCAAGTTTTTTTGGTGGAAGAGGAACGGTACTAGGAGTTTTTGCTGGTGTAATGATTATGGGCATTTTAAGAAATGGACTTAATTTAATGGATGTCAGCTCATTCTGGCAGCAGGTTTTAATCGGGTCAATTATTGTTATAGCTGTTTATATAGATGTTCTTAGACGAGATCTTGGAACTAGAAAATAATTAAAATTCATTTTACACGTAAAAGTTGTTTTGACTGTATAAACAGTTGAATTTTTTCCAAAATTTTTATTTAATTTAGATTATTCAAATAACAATAGGGGAATAAATAAATGAAAAACTTAACAAAAAAAATTGTTGTTCTTTTTACAGCAATATTTTTATCAATTAGTTTAGGTTCAGTTTCTTTTGCTGATGGACATGGTAAAAAAATCTTGTTTAGCATCAAAGGTCCTGGATCTGGAAATCCTTTCTGGGCATCTGTAACAAAAGGTGCTGAGGAAGAGGCTAAAAAATTAGGAGTTAAATTAATTTTAATTGCACCTCCTCAAGAAGGTGATGTTCAGGCACAAATAAATCAAGTTGAAGACCAACTTGCCAAAGGTGTTGATGCTTTAGCACTAGCACCAGGAGATCCAAATGCATTTGCACCAATTGTTGATGATGCAATAAAAAGTGGAGTTCCGGTTGTATTTGTTGACACCAAAGGAATTAACGAAGGTGTAACATTTATTGGAACTAACAATATGAATGGTGCAGAATTAGCTGCAAAATTTATTTGTGACAAAACTCCAAAAGGTTCTGACGTTGCAATTTTAACTGGTATCGAGTCTCAGTCTACTGCGTTACTTAGAAGAGATGGTGCAATCAAAGGATTTAAAAATTGTGGTTTAAACATTGTTGCAACTCAAACTGCAGAGTGGGACACAGCAAAAGGTAGATCAGTAACAGAGTCTATAATTTTAAAGAATCCTAACATCAAAGCAATATTTGCTTCTAACGACAACATGGGACTAGGTGCTATGCAAGCTCTTAAAGATGCAGATATGAATGATGTAGTAGTTGTTGGGTTTGATGCTACTCCGGATGCAGCTACAAGTATTCTTAAAGGAGAAATGACAGCAACAATTGCTCAGTTCTCTTATAACATGGGTGCTTATGGTGTGAAATATGCTCTTGAGTTAGCTAATGGTGGAAGTATTGATATAAATATTGATACTGGTACACAATTAGTAACAACAGAAAACGCTAACGATTTTAAATAATCTTTAGAATTAACTATAATTAAAGGGTGGAATTTTATTCCACCCTTTTTTTTTATGTAATATAATAATTTGATGTTAATTAATATTAATCCAGTCTTAAGTCCTGAATTACTTTTCCATCTAAGATCAATGGGACATGGAGAAAAATTAATCATAGCTGATGCAAATTTTCCCGCAAATACATCTAATGATAAAGTAATAAGACTAGATGGGGTTGGTATTAAAGAAGCAGCCTCAGCAATTCTTTCAGTTTTCCCACTCGATAGCTTTGTTGTTCCACAAGGTGGATCTCCAACTTTAAGAATGGAAGTAGATGATAAACCAGATGAATTAACAGAAACACATAAAGAATTTATTGATGTGGTTAAAAAAGTATCAGGTGAAAATTGGAAAGTTGGTTCCATTTCTAGACAGGATTTTTATAAAGAGGCAAAAAAAGCATACTGTATAGTTACAACCACCGATGCAAGACCTTTTGGATGTTTTATATTAACTAAGGGTGTGATTTTACCAGACGGTAAGGTTTGGACATAGAAATTTAAAAAATAATGCAGCCTATTTGTATATTTGGAGTTTTTGTTGCAGATCTTTGTTTTTATGCAGAAAAGATACCAATCAAAGGAGAGACAGTTTTAGGAAATAAACATCTGGTTGGGCCAGGTGGCAAAGGTTCTAATCAGGCAATTGCTGCAGCCAGACTTGAAGGAAAAGTAAATTTTATAACTAAAATGGGTGAAGATAGTCATGCAGATATGGCATTTAAGATATATGAAGATGCAGGTGTAAATACTAACTCCATAACAAAAGATAAAAACTTATCTACTGGTGTTGCTGGCATAATGATAGATTATGATGGCAGTAATGCAATTAATATTGTTCCAGGTGCAGCTGCTCAGTTAAATAATAAAGATATTGATAACAATTTAGAGATTTTGAAAAAATCCAAAATTTTCCTTACTCAAATGGAAACTCCAAATGAAGTTACAATTTATTCTTTAAAAAAAGCCAAGGAAAATAATTGCTTAACTATTTTAAATCCTGCGCCAGCAAGAAGCATTGATCAAATAAATTTTTCTTTGTTAGATTTTTTTACACCAAATGAAACTGAGGCTGAATTTTATTTAAAAAATAAAATTTTCACAGAGAAAGATATTAAGATTGCAGGAAGAGAATTTTTAAAAAAAGGGGTAAAAAATATTATTATTACTTTGGGAGAAAGAGGTGTCTATTTTGCTAATGAGAATGAGGAATACTTTATTGATGCTTTAAAATTAAAAGATCAGGTTGTAGATACTACTGGTGCTGGTGATGCGTTTAACGGAGCTTTTGCAGTAGGCTTAGCGAATGATTTAAAATTTAAAGATGCATTAATTTTTGCAAATAAAGTTGCAGGTATATCCACAACCAGAGCAGGGGCAGCAAGTTCAATGCCAACACTTAAAGAAGTAAATAATTATTAATTATTCTATAATCTTAAAGTCAGTTTTATATTTGTCAGTTATTGTTAGACCTAGTCCTGGTCTATTATCATCTAGATTTATAAAACCGTCTTTAGGAGCTGGATCCCCTTCAAAGATATAGTAAAAAAGCTCATTTCCAATCTCGACGTCATGGACAGGAAAAAATTCTGATATTGGACAATTAAAATTTGACATTGTTAAGTGGTAGTTATGCATTTGTCCTGCATGAGGAATTACTGGAACTTGGTGAGCTTCTGCAATAGCATTAATTTTCTGAGCCGCAGTAAAACCTCCGACTCTATTATTATCATATTGAATATAACTCACGGCTTTAAGGTCAAGTAACTGTTTGAAACCAAATATATTGAACTCATGTTCACCCCCTGAAATTGGTATCATGTTCATTTTATTTAATTCTTCATAACCATGGATATCATCTGCAATCACTGGTTCTTCAAGCCATCTTGGATTAAATTTCATTAATTTAGGGATCATACTTTTCGCATAATCTAAGTTCCAACCCATATAGCATTCCATCATCAGATCTGTATCTTCACCAATTACTTCTCTAATAGCTTCAGCAAGCGCAATATTTTTTTTCATACCATCAGGGCCATCCTTTGGACCCCAACCAAATCTCATTTTAAACATTTTGAAACCCTGCTTTACGTAACTCTCTGCTTCCTTTTGAAGTTCTTTAATGGGTTGGCTATAAAGCTTTGATGCATAAACAGGAATTTTTTCTTTAGTTCTACCCCCAAGAAGTTTAAATACTGGTTTGTTTGTGATTTTTCCCATTATATCCCAGATAGCTATGTCTATTGCTGAAATTGCAACCATGCCAATTCCTCTTCGACCCCATGCATGAGTTCTTCTGTACATTTTCTCCCAAATATAGGCATAATCAAAAGGATCCTCACCAACTACCAATGGTTTTAAATAAGTATCAATAGTTTTTTTTGCAATTTGTGGAGCTAACGCAGCATTACCAATTCCAATAACTCCATCATCAGTTTCTATTTCACATATGAGCCACTCATGAAATCTGAATGATCCCATTGCGTCAGATTTTTCAAATAAAAGATCCGAAGCATTTGTACAAAAATTATTTTGAGGGGGGACAGTTTTTCCATTCCATTGATAAACTTTTGTTCTTATCTCTTTTATTTTACTCATTGTTTATTTTTAGCCATTGTTAATGCTAATTTAAAAGAATTTAATGTTGGCTCCAAGTTTGCTTTATTATCACCAGCAATGTCAAAAGCTGTACCATGAGCTGGTGTCGTAACTGGAACACTTAATCCTCCCGAAACCGTAACTCCTCTATCGAAACCAAAAGCTTTTAGACCACACTGTAATGCATCATGATACATACCAACAATGCAATCATGATTTTTGTTTTTAAATGCTGTGATAAAAGAAGTATCACATGGTAGTGGTCCATCTGCATCAATACCAAGTTCTTTTGCCTCCTTGATAGCAGGTATTATTTCGTCTTTTTCCTCGTTTCCAAATTCTGCATGCGGGTTAAGTGCTTGAACAGCAACTCTAGGTCTTTCAATTCCACTCATTTTTAAAGTTTTATCTAAAAGCTTAATTGGTTTTAAAATATTTTCCTTGGTAATATTTTTTGCAACATCTTTTAGAGGAATATGCGAAGTAACTCGAGCTGTCCAAAAATTATCAACAACATTAAACTCACAACAAAATTCTTTCATTTCAAGTTTTGCTTGCATGAAGTCGTGTTCATCATTGTATTCACAACCACCCATCATCAAACTTGTTTTATTCATTGGACCAAAATTGATAGCATCAATTTTATTTTCTTTAGCAAGATCTAAAGCTAATTCTAATGCATCTAATACAGTTTTTCCAGACTCGGCTGAAACTTCACTTAATTTATAATTTCTATTTGCACCTTTTGAGATATCGAGAAAAAATTTATCTTTTCCATTAAAACTAATGTCTTTAAAATTTTCAACAAATTTTAAATTTGTTTTTTTCCCTACTATTTTTTCTCCATCTTCTAAAATTTTTTTCTCTCCAATGACAACTAGGTTAGAATCGTTACAAATTTTATTATCAAGTAACTTTACAATAAGTTCTGGGCCAATTCCTGATGGGTCACCTAATAAAACAGCTATATTTTTTTTATTGTCAGACATTTTTTTCTTTACCACACATATTAGATTATGTTTATATATCGCATTATAAATTAACTAAAGAGGGAAATAATGAAAAAAAGCTTTAAATTGTTTTTGGCTGCTGCGTTTTTAGTGACTGAATTCTTTGTCGTAGCACTTCCACTTATGATTACATCTGCTAAAGCAGACGGTCACCCAATTCAAGCAGTTACACATGCTGGTTTTGGTGGTGGTACAGACGTAACTACTAGAATGATGTTGTTAAGAACTAGAAGATATCTAAAACAAGATATGCAATTAGTTAACAAAAAAGGTGGTGGTGGAGCTGCATCTATGGATTATATGATGACTTTACCAGCAGATGGAAATCATACTTTAACTTGGACTACTGGACATGCTGTATCTATGGCTTTGGGAAAAACCAAAGTTAAATTAAGTGATATGCAACCGTTAGCGAGAGGAACAGATGATCCTCAATTATTTGTTGTTAATTGTAAAAATGACATCAAAGATGCAAAAAAGTTTATTAGTGCTCAAAAATCAAAATCGTTGAAATATGGAACAACTCATGTAGGTGGTATTGATGATGTAAGTGCTATTGCTTTTACTAAAAAAAGGAAAATTAACAGACCCAACAATTGTAGCTTACAAAGGTGTTGGACCTATTAAAACGAACCTTATCAAAGGAGATATTGATGTAGGTGTTTTAAATTTAGGTGAAGCTGTTACTGAAATAGAAGATGGTACTTTATGCGTGTCAGTTGTCTTAGCAAGTAATAGAATGGAAAAATTAAGTAATGTTCCTACTGCTACTGAGTTAGGGATTCCAGTTGTTTTATCTACAGTTAGAGGATTTGTAACAAAAAAAGGTGTCCCTGGAGATAGAAAAAAACAATTAGAGGATGCAATGATAAAAGCTATGGAGCATAAATATTTCCAAAGTTTTTTAACTGACATTGGTCTTGATTCAACCAGTGTAGTTGGAGCTGATGAGTGGGGTAAGCAAATGGAAGTTATGCTTGCAGAAATGACTGCTCAACTTAAAGCTTTAGGTTACATTAAGTAGTTTTAATCAAAGTACATTTTTTAATATGAATAATGTACGAAATAAAAAAAGGGCAAACAAAAGTTTGCCCTTTTTTTTTAGAACAGAGTTTAAAGTTTTTTTTACAATCATATTAGTTTCAACGATATTATTAATATCCACTTTCTCATTTGACACTGTTCCGCCAATTTTAAATAGAGGAATTCAACCTGCTACGTTTCCAAAAGGCTTGCTTGTCTTGATAATTGTACTAACTTCAATTATCTATTATTTATCTTTTAGAAGACCTTGGAAAAAAGAAAAAAATTTACCTAAGCCCTTTTTTTTAACAATTATAAGTTTCGTTTTATTTATAGTAATTTCAAAAACTTTAGATTTTTTTTTAGCAATTTCAATATTATCAATTTTTGTATCATATAATTGGGGTGAAAGAAGAGTTTTTTATTTATTATTAGTAAGTATAATTTTTCCTTTAGTTGTCTTTATTTTTTTTGAAATGATTTTAGGACTTAGGTTTCCTCCAGGAATAATTACAAATCTTTATTATTATTAAAATGGATAATCTAATTTTAATGATGGCTCCTTTGTTTAGTTCAAAACTATTATTAGTTTTATTATTTGGAACTTTATTTGGATTAGTTTTAGGAGTTCTGCCTGGCTTAGGACCTACGACAGGAGGTGCATTAATATTACCTTTCACTATGACTTTGGATCCTTTGTCTGCAATTATTTTGTTAACATCTATATATTGCGCAGGAACATATGGAGGAGCAATTACGGCTGTACTTATTAATACACCCGGAACTCCAGCTGCAGCAGCGACATGTTTAGATGGATATCCATTGGCTCAAAAAGGTGAAGCAGGTAGAGCTTTAGGTATGGCAACAGTTTCAAGCACAGTTGGAGGGATATTTAGTGTTATAGTTCTGGTATTTTTTGCACCTATATTGGCAAACCTTGCATATGAATTTGGTCAACCTGAATATTTTGCTTTAGCAATTTTTGGTTTAACTATGTTGGCTTCGATTGGGGATGGAAGTCCAATAAAGAATTTAATAGCAGGAGCTTTTGGAATTTTAATATCAACAGTTGGAAAAGATTTCATGACATCTATAGATAGATTCACTTATGGTATTAATGAGCTTTCAGTAGGTATAGGATTTATTCCAGTTGTTGTTGGTTTGTTTGCAATAAGTGAAATGTTAACTCAATCTACTTTACTAGATCAAGTATTTAAGAGAGTAGCCTTAAAAGCCGTAAAACTTCCAACTAAAGATGACTATAAAAAAACTTGGAAAACAATCCTTAGATCAAGTGGGATTGGATCATTTATAGGAGTATTACCAGCTGAGGGAGGAACTGTTGCATCTTTAATTGGTTATTCTGAGGCAAAAAGATTTTCAAAAAATCCTGAAGAATTTGGAAAAGGTTCAGTAGAGGGAATTGCAGGTGCCGAAGCAGCAAATAATGCTGCTACAGGTGGTGCTATGGTTCCTACATTAGCACTTGGTATTCCTGGAAGCGCAACTACTGCAGTTATATTAACAGGGTTAATTATCCATGGAGTAAGACCTGGACCAGATCTATTTAAGGAACAACCTGAATTTCTTTATGGAATTTTTGGCGCAATGTTAGTGGCTAATGTTTTATTTTTTATTTTTGGTTTCTTTGGTGCAAAACTTTTTGCAAGAATTACTCTTGTACCTAATAAAATTTTATGGCCAATGATATTTGCAGTTTCAGTTTGTGGAACTTACTCATTAAGCCAATCAATAATTGATGTATGGATAATGTTATTTTTTGGTGTACTAGGATTTTTTATGAGACGATATGGTTTTTCAGTTGTTCCAGTTATAATTGGATTAATTTTAGGTGAACTAGTTGAAGGAACTTTGAGACAATCAATTGTAATATTTGATGGAAATTGGCTTATGTTTCTAACTAGACCCATTGCCTTAACATTCTTTATTTTATCTTTAATTGCACTTGCTTTTCCTTTAATAAGATCAAAAAAAAATAAAAAAATAATATGATCAAGTTTGACATAGAAAATAGAGTAGCTGTTGTAACTGGTGGGGCTCAAGGATTTGGTTTAGCAATTACAGAAAGATTTATAGAGTCAGGAGCAAAAGTTGTTATTTGGGATATTGATGAAAATGAAGCTAAAAAAGCTTTAGAAAAAGTAAACTCTAAAAATTTATCTTATCAAATAGTTGACGTCAGTGATTTTAATAAGATTAATGAGAAATTAACTGAAATTGAAAGTTCACATGGAAAAATAGATATTTTTATAAATAACGCAGGTGTGGCAGGTATGAATACTACAGTTGCACAATATCCAATAGAAGAGTGGAATAAGGTAATTAATTTAAACCTCAATGCAGTTTTTTATTGTTGTAAAGCAGTAGTTCCTTTCATGGAAAAAAATAATTATGGGAGAATTGTAAACATAGCATCTATAGCTGGTAAAGAAGGTAATCCTAATGCCAGTGCATATAGCACATCAAAAGCTGGAGTAATTGGCCTAACTAAATCACTCGGAAAAGAACTTGCTCAAAAAAATATAGCAGTAAACTGTGTTACTCCTGCTGCTGCAAAAACAAGGATTTTTGATCAAATGACTGAAGAGCATATTAATTATATGCTATCAAAAATTCCAAGAAATAAATTTGCAAAAGTTGAGGAATTAGCATCTCTTGTCACATGGTTATCTAGTGAAGAAAATTCATTTTCAACAGCCGCTGTTTTTGATTTAAGCGGTGGTAGAGCTACATATTAGTTATGCAAATAGGTATAGATGTTGGTGCTACAAAAATAGAAACTGTGGTCTTAGAACAAAACGGTCAAGAGAAACACAGATCTAGAACTGCTTGTCCTAAAGATTATTTATCAATAATTAATGCCATTAAAGATATTAATCAAAAATTAGAAAAAGAATTTAAAATGGAATTACCTATAGGGGTATGTCACCCAGGAATACATTCTCCTCAAACAGGTTTAGTAAAAAATGCACCAAATTGTTATTGGCTTGAAAAAAAACCTTTTCAAAATGATTTACGTAAAGCGCTTGGTAAAGAAGTTTTTTGCGAAAATGATGCAAATTGCTTTGCATTATCTGAAGCAATTGATGGAGCAGGAAAAAATTATAAAATAGTTTATGGAATTATTTTAGGTTCAGGAGCTGGAGGTGGACTTGTAATTGATAAACAAATTATAAGTGGCCCAAATGGTGTAGCAGGTGAGTGGGGACATAATCAAATTCCATATTTTGCTGCAAAAAAAGAAAATTTTGACTCTAATAATGCTAGAGAAGCTGAAATTGAAAGTTTTATTTCTGGTTTAGGTTTAGCAAAAAGATTTAATAAACTTTATGGAAAAAACTTAAAAACAAATGAGATTTTTGAGTTAAATCGTAAGCACGATCTAGATGCTGAAAGATTTATAGATGATTTTAAAGTAAATCTTGCTATGTCTCTTTCAAGTATTATAAATATTTTAGACCCAGATGCTTTTATATTTGGTGGTGGAGTTTCAAATGAGATTGATTTTTTAAGCGAAATAGAGTCTATGGTTAAGAAATTTGTTATAGGTAAAGAATACCAAGGAGTTTTCTTAAAACCTAAATTTGGTGATGCAAGTGGTGTTAGAGGTGCTGCAAGACTTAGTAGAATTGCGACTAGTTGAAATTTCAATTAAAAATTGAATTATAATATTTTGTGTTAATTAAATTAAAAAAAAACCATTAAAAAATAAAAAAAATAAATCAACTTGAAGTTGAATAAGATCTTTTTTAATTTACTTTTAGTCTTCCTTCTACCTATAGTTAGATTTTATATAAAAGTTAAATAACAAAAAGGGAAGATATGAGAAAACTTATAATCGCTTTAATTGCATTTGCTTTCACATCAACTTCATCTTACGCAGCTCCAAAAATTGAGGTACTGCATTGGTGGACATCAGGTGGTGAGGCGGCTGCTCTAAAAGTTCTAAAAGACGATTTTGCCGCTAATGGTGGTGAATGGTTAGACATGCCTGTAACAGGAGGCGGTGGTGACGCTGCTAATGTCGCCCTAAAAGCAAGAATTGTTGCTGGTGATCCTCCATCTGCCTCTCAAATTAAAGGTCCTACAATTCAAGAGTACGACCAAGAGGGCGTTGTGGCACCTTACAACATCGATCCAATTGCTCAATCAGAGGGTTGGGATAATTTATTAGATCCAATGATTGCTGCAGTACATAAATGTGAAAATAACAGCGGGCCGTATTGTGCTGCTCCTGTTAATATTCATAGAATTGACTGGATGTGGGCTAATAAAGCTGTTTTTGATGCTAATGGTATTTCAGTTCCAACAACGTGGGATGAAGTAAATGCTGCTGCTGAAAAACTTAAAGCCGCAGGAATAATTCCATTTGCACACGGTGGTCAAGCTTGGCAAGATGCTACAGTTTTTGAGGCAGTTGCTATGGGTATTGGTGGAAATAATTACTACAAGAACTGTTATGTAGATCTTAAAGAAAGTTGTTTAAGAAGTGAGACTACAGTAAAAGTTTTTGACCAAATGAGAAAACTTCAAAGTTATACTGATGAAGGTAGCCCAGGAAGAGACTGGAACGTTGCTACTGGTATGGTAATTGAAGGAAAAGCAGGTTTCCAAATCATGGGTGACTGGGCTAAAGGAGAGTTTACTGCTGCTGGTAAAACACCAGGAGTAGATTACTATTGTTCTCCGACTCCTTCTAACAATGGTTACTTATATAACGTAGATAGCTTTATATTCTACAAAACAAGTGACCCAGATAAACAAGAAGGTCAAAAACTGTTAGCGAAACTAATGATGGGTAAAAACTTCCAAAAAGTATTTAACCTATACAAAGGTTCTATTCCAGCTAGATTAGATGTTTCAATGGATGAGTTTGATAAATGTGCAAAAACTTCAAACGCTGATATTAAAACTGCAGGCGCTGGTGGTGGACTAGTTCCAAGTTTTGCTCATGGTATGGCTCAAGGAAATACTATGAAAGCTGCTTTACAAGATATAATTACAGAACATTTTAATTCTAATATGTCCTCTGTAGATGCTGCTAATGCTTTAGCTGACTCAGTTTTAGCAAATATGTAAATCAATAAAAATTAAAAGGCCACTTTTAACTAAGTGGCCTTTTTTTTAATCAAAAAAAATATTTATAATGTTCAAGTGGTTAGAAAAAAATTTACCAAAAATCGTAATGGCCCCAGCAGTTGGTCTAATTGGTTGGTTTGTTTACGGGTTTGTGCTTTGGACCTTATATATATCTTTTACAAATTCAAAAATTTTACCAAAATATGAATTGTGGGGTTTTGGACAATATGAAAAGTTATGGGCCTCAAGAAAATGGCTTATATCGGTAGATAACCTTTTAGTGTTTACAGCTTTATTCTTAATTTTTTGCATTGTCATAGGAATAATTTTAGCAATTTTTTTAGATCAAAAAATTAGGGCTGAGGGTGTCCTTAGAACAATTTATTTATACCCAATGGCTTTATCTTTTATAGTTACTGGTACTGCTTGGAAATGGATACTAAATCCAACTCTTGGGATTCAGAAGATGTTTATAGACTGGGGTTTCGAAAATTTTACTTTTGACTGGTTAGTTAATCGTGAAATGGCCATTTATACCATCGTTATAGCAGGTGTATGGCAATCTGCTGGTTTTGTAATGGCATTATTTTTAGCTGGATTAAGATCAGTTGAGGATGAGATTGTTAAAGCTGCAAAAATCGACGGAGCTGGGTTATTTACTGTTTATTGGAAAATATTATTACCAATGATGAGGCCAGTATTCTTTACAAGTTTTGTAATCTTAGTTCACATCTCTATAAAAAGTTATGATCTAATAGTAGCTCTAACACAAGGTGGACCAGGTATTTCAACAACAATGCCAGCTTTATTTATGACACAAGCTGCATTTCATAAAAGTCAAGTAGGATTATCTGCAGCAAGTGCAATGATGATGTTTATGGCTGTAGCCGCTGTAATCATTCCATATTTATATTCAGAACTAAGGAGAGAAAATGCAAGATAACTTACAATCATTTTCTTATAAAAAATTAGAGCAAAAATCTAAATATACAAATATGTTTTTGAGGTGGTTCTTATATTTTGTTTTAATTCTTTTTGCTTCTTATTTTATTTTTCCTCTTTATGTAATGGTTGTAACTTCACTTAAAACAATGGAAGAAATTCGACAAGGAACACTTTTAACTTGGCCAAGCTCGTTGAATTTTGATTCATGGTTAGTTGCTTGGGGTGGAAGAGGTTATGGAGCAGGTGACACCTTTTTAAGACCTTATTTTTGGAATTCAATTAAGATGGTTGTGCCTGCTGTGTTTTTTTCAACATTTATAGGAGCGATGACTGGCTACGTTTTAACAAAATGGAGATTTAAAGGAGATCAATGGGTTTTCTTATTTTTATTATTTGGATGTTTTATTCCTTTTCAAGCAATATTACTTCCTATGGCTAGAACTCTTGGAACTTTAGGAATATCAAATTCAGTTGTAGGACTTGTATTAGTTCATACAGTTTATGGAATTCCATTTACAACTTTATTTTTTAGAAACTACTATATTTCAGTACCTACTGAATTAGTTAAAGCTGCAAGAATTGATGGAGCTGGTTTCTTTAAAATATTTTTCAAAATCTTACTTCCTATTTCTGCTCCAATTATTGTTGTAACTGTTATTTGGCAATTTACTCAAATTTGGAATGACTTTTTGTTTGGATCAACTTTTTCATTTGGGGAGGCAGCACCAATTCAGGTTGCACTAAATAATATGGTTTTATCTAGCACTAGTATTAAAGAGTACAACGTAGATATGGCCTCAGCTATAATTGCAGGAATTCCAACACTTATAGTTTATGTTTTAGCAGGAAAATATTTTATTAGAGGATTAACTTCAGGAGCTGTGAAAGGATAAACATGAAAACTTTAAAAATTGAAGAATTGTCAAAAAACTTTGGAACAACTGAGGTATTGAGAAAAATTAATTTAGAAATTGATGAAGGAAATTTTTTAGTGCTACTAGGGCCGTCTGGATGTGGAAAGTCAACTTTATTAAATATTATCGCAGGTCTTGAAACTATAAATGAAGGAAATGTTTTTATAGACGACTATAATGTGAGTAAAGTAGAGCCAAAAGATAGAAATATTGCAATGGTTTTTCAATCTTACGCACTTTATCCGTCGATGAATGTTATGGAAAATATGATTTTTGGTCTTAAACAAGCCAAAACTTCAAAAGAAAAGATTGCAGAGCAATTAGAAAAAGTTTCTACATTTTTACAAGTTGATAAATTGTTAGAGAGAAAGCCTTCTCAATTATCTGGAGGTCAAAGACAGAGAGTCGCTATTGGTAGAGCTTTAGTAAGAGAGCCAAGAATATTTTTATTTGATGAACCATTATCTAATTTAGATGCAAAATTGAGAGTTGAGATGAGGCGTGAAATCAAAAAACTTCACCAACAGCTAAAAACTACTGTAGTTTATGTTACACACGATCAGACAGAAGCTATGAGCTTAGGAACAAAAATAGCTATAATGAATCACGGTGTCATTCAGCAAAATGAAACTCCAGAAAATATTTACAATAAACCTAGCAATACTTTTGTAGCAGATTTTATTGGTTCACCTTCTATGAATTTGATTAGAGGCAGGTTAATTAAAAATTCAAATAATATTTCATTTTTAGCTGATGACTCAAGTTTAGAAGTCCCAATCAATAATTATGATTTTAAAGAGAATTCAGATTTAAATAACAAAGAAATATATTTTGGTATCAGACCAGAACATATTTATTTTAAAAAATTGAATGAAGATGACTTTGATATTAATTTACGTGCTGATCTAAGTGAATATATTGGCCATGAACAAATAGTCACATTAGACTATTCAAATCAAGAAATTTTGGCAAAATTCCCATCTACAATTAAAATTGAACTTGAAAAAGAAATAAAATTATATTTTGATCTAGCCCATATATCTTTATTCGATTTGAAGACGAAGGAAAGAATTTAATTATGAAAGTAGTATATTCAGATTTAAAAAATAAAAGAGTTTTTATTTCAGGAGGTGGTTCTGGTATAGGAGCTACAATAGTCGAGTATTTTTGTGAACAAAAAAGTGAAGTTTATTTCATAGATATTGACCTTAAATCATCCAATAAATTAATTAAAAACATAAAAAAAAAGGGATATAGAGTTCCTAAATTCATTGAATGTAATATTTTGGATGTAAAAAAATTACAAAATATTATTAAAGACATCATTTCAAAAAAAGGTGCAATTCATTGTCTAATTAATAGTGCTGCAAATGATGATAGGCACACTACAGAACAGGTTGATGAAAAATATTGGGAAAATAGGATGGGAATAAACTTAAAACACTATTTTTTTGCTGCACAAGCAGTTGTAAAGGGTATGAAAAAAATAAAATCAGGATCAATTGTAAATCTAAGTTCAGTATCATGGATGTTAGGAGAAGGAGATAAAGTTGTTTATGAAACAGCAAAATCAGCCGTGGTTGGTTTAACAAGATCTTTTGCACAAGAATTTGGAAAATATAACATTAGAACTAATTCTGTTATACCAGGTTCAATTGCTACAGAAAGACAGATTAAGCATTGGCTTACTCCTAAATATAAAAAACTCATATTAGATAGCCAAGCTATCAAAAGACAACTTAAACCAGATGATGTAGCCAGATTAGTTTTATTTTTATCATCTGATCAATCATCAGGTTGTACGAAACAAAGTTTTGTTGTAGATGGTGGTATTACTTAATTTAAGTTAGTTTAATAAAAGCTAAAAAAAATATATTCATATATTTTCTATTACGTAAAATTAGCTTAATTATGAAAAAAATTAATATATCAATTGTTGGAACAGGTTTAATGGGCCTTCAGCATATAAAGGCAATTTCAAAATCAAAAAAAGCAAATTTACACTCAATTGTTGATATTAGTGAAAATGCAAAAAAACTGTCAAATAAGTACAAAATTCCATTATATTCTAATGTATCTTCTCTTTTAAAGGCAAATCAATTAGATGCTGTAATAGTTGCAACTCCAAATAAATTACATGAAAAACATACAATTAGCTTTTTAAAAAAAAAAATACCAGTTCTCTTAGAAAAACCAATCTCACATAATATAAAATCTGCAAAAAAAATTATAATCAGCTCAAAGAAAAATAAAACCCCATTATTGATTGGTTATCATCGAAGACACAATGCAATTGTTTCAAAAGTAAAAACAATCATCAGATCTGGTAAATTAGGAAATATTGTTTCTGCTAATGTATTATGTTGGTTTTACAAGCATATGGAATATTTCAAAGAAAGTTGGAGAACAACTAGAGGAGGTGGACCACTTGGTATAAATCTCGTACATGACATAGATATGATTTGTTACCTATTAGGATCAGTTACTTATGTTCAAGCTTTTACAACTAATAAAACGAGAAAATATAAAGTTGAGGATACGGCAACTGTAAATTTAATTTTTGAGTCAGGTGCTTTATGTACATTAAATATTTCTGATACTATTGTTGCTCCATGGAGTTATGAATTAACTGCTGGGGAAAATCCTGCCTATCCAGTTACCGATCAATCTGCTTATTTGATAGGTGGAACTAATGGCTCAATACAATTTCCAAATTTAAGATATTGGTACTATAAAAAAGAGAGAAGTTGGTGGAATAAAATATTAATTACAAAAGATAAAAATAAAAAAGATGATGACACATTAGTAAACCAAATAGATCATTTTTCAGATGTTGTTTTTAAAAAAGTTAAACCAAAAGTAAATGGTAATGATGGTTTAATTTCTTTAAAAATATTTGCAGCAATTAAAAAAAGTGCAAAAACAGGTAGAAGAATAAGGGTATAATTATCTTTAATCAATATAGATTAAATAGTATGAGTCATTTGTGAACAATTTTGACACAAAAAAATATCTATTATTTGCTAATTTTTTAAACCAATTAGCTAAAGATCTAACAATATTTTATTATTCTAAATTAAACAGAGCTTTCAAAATATCAAACAAACTTAAAGGTAAAGGGTATGACCCTGTAACAACAGCAGACAAAGCATTTGAAAGATTTATAAGATCTAAAATAAAAAAAAAATTCCCAAATCACCAAGTGATAGGCGAAGAATTTGGATATAAAAAATCAAAAAGTGATTTTACTTGGGTAATTGATCCAATTGATGGAACAAGATCCTTTGTAATAGGTAATCCAACATGGAGTAACTTAATATCTTTAAATTATAGAGGTTCTCCAATTTTAGGATTAGCAAATTTCCCTGTTTTGAAAAAATACTATTTAAATTATTCAGATAAAGTGGCTTATGTAGTTGAAAATGGTAAAAAACAAAAAATTAAGGTAAATAAAAAAGCAACCTTTAAAAACGTTAAAGTATCTGCTGCATTTCATGGATCATTATCTTTAAGTAAACAAAAAAAAATTCCTCAAATTTTAAAACTAATGCAATTTCCCTGTAGTGATGCTTTGAGCTATTCACACTTAGCTGAAGGAAGACTTGATATTGTAATTCAATGTTCAAATAAAATTTGGGATATTCACCCATTGATTCCGATTATAAAAGCTGCAGGTGGCTGCCTTAACACCTGGGACAACAAAGATGCGATCAAAGGTGGAAATATCTTAGTTTCATCCAACAAAATAATCCATAATAAATTTTTAAAATTATTAAAACCTGTTAGTTAATAATTTTAATTAATTATGAATTTAAAGTATATTTTTAAAATATTAAATAAAGAAGAGTGGACTAAAGCAAAAAATAGTGGTGTTTATTCTGGTTCATCAAAGGATTTAAAGGATGGATATATTCACTTTTCTGAGGAGGATCAAGTTTTAGAAACTTTAAAAAAATACTTCTCTAAACAGAATGATTTAATCTTATTAAAAGTACATACCTTACATCTTGATCATTTGCTTTGGGAGCAAGCCTCTAATGGTGATATGTATCCCCATTTATACTCGCCTCTTGATATAAAAAATGTGGAAGATGAATTTGAATTAAACTTGAATGAAAATGGAATTCATCAATTACCAGATAATTTTAAAAACAATTAGAGTTTATTAACTTATTCTCCCCAAATAATTTACCATCACTACACCAATTATAATTAATATTATTCCAATTATCCCATAGATATTTGGAATTTGGTTAAATTTAAGTACAGCAAATAGAACAACCCCTGTTACAGTTAATCCACTGTAAGTAGAATAAGCAAACCCAACGGGAAGAGCAGACATAGCCTTTGCTATTGAAAACATTGTAATACACATAAATAATATACATAAGAACGATGGAGTAAATTTTGTAAAACCATCAGAAATTTTAGCAAGACTGTTTGAGGCTATTCCAAATATAATTCCATTTGCTAAGAATAAATATCCTAAAAAAGGTTTCATAGTTAATCTATTGTAATTTTATCTATGAGTGATCTTATCACTGGTGCTATTAAAATAGCAGCTATTAGAGCAACAGGAAAAGCAAACATCCAAGAATAAAACCACCTTCCAAAAAATCCATCAGTTAAACTTGTATTAACAGCTACAACAACACCACTCATAATTAAACTCATTCCAAAAGACATTAAGAAAATAAAAACAAATTGTGCATATTTTTTTTTAATCATATTTAATTATTTCCTAATAAGTTAACCATTAACACACCAATGATTATAAGAGCTAATCCAATTAATGAATATAAATTTGGCACTTGGTTAAATCTGATAATACCAACGATAACAGTTGCTATAATTGTTAATCCTGCAAATGACGCATAGGTTATGCCCATTGGTATATTTTTCATCACTAAAGAAAGTGCATACATACATAGAACTATAGTAATTGCTGTAATGATACTTGGAAAGAGAAGGGTAAATCCCTCAGCACTTTTTGCAAAACTATTTGAAGTAACACCTAAGAAAACAGCAATTCCTAGAAAAAGGTAGGAAGTAGCGAGACTCATTTTGTGACTTTAAATGATATCTCGCTAAATTTATATAATTATTTAGGTATTGGAGTAGCGCCTGTCTCCAAGCTTGCTATTTTTCCATCTTTATATTTGTAAACAGCCATTACAGCTTCAACATTACCATCATTAAATGTCACAAAAGCATGATGAACTCCTACTTCATCATTTTCGTAAACTATTCTCACTTTATCTTGATTAATGTCACCACTCATAGCCCATTTCATTACGTCGCTTTTATTTAAAACATTTCCTGACTTATGCATTGTAAATTTAAAATCATCATGCAAAAGTTCATTCATTGCTGCTTCATCTTTGTTTTTCAAAGCAGCGCTATATTTTTCTAATATCGACATTTTTATGCTCCTTGTATTATTATCCCATTAGTGTTTGCATTAACTAACCGGATTTGTTTTATTGGTTGATATTCTTCCGAATTGTACCATTCCAATGCTTTTTCATAGGACGGAAACTTTATTACAACAGTTCTGCTATATTGCCAAGTTCCTTCTATAATTTGGTTTGTACCACCTCTAATTATGTAATCACCACCAAATTTTTCTGCAACCGGTTTAACTTTTTCAACATATTCTTTATAATCTTCTGGATTAGTTATTTCGATATTAAAAATAGCATAACCAGCTTGCATTTTTAATTATTAAGTTAAAGACTTATCTCTGACATTTCCCAAAGCTGAGCACTTTCTATGCATTCTTCATAAATCGCTTTTGCAGTAGGGTTATTTCCAGTTACAAATTCTTTCATTCCAGGTTCATTATGAACTGAAACCTTGAACAACATACCTGTTTTATCTGGTTTCATTGCTCCAATAGTTTTTTCTGGATAGGCAACACTTTTTCTAACACCCATTCCCTCATCAGATTGCATCCATCCCATGAAAGTCTCCATTTTACCTTCTTTAAAATTTACTAATGCTAACATTTCTTTTTCCATTATTTTCTCCTTTTGTTAATTTAATATAAAGTCTGTACTACTTTTTTAACTCGCTCTTCACCGTCTGGAACAGCTGAATTTACAAAAGTATGACAAGCCTCTGTTTTTGCTTCATCATATTTTGAGCCATAAAACTTATCAACAGCTTTATTTACTCCATCATCCCATTCCTTTTCAGGAATTCCTATTTCTAAAGCATAAGATTTAAGAACTTTTACAGATGCCATTGATTTTTCTTTCATACTGTATTCAAAAGTTTCACCAGATGGCAAAAAGTAGTTGGCCATATAAATCCCGCTACATTCCCAAGCTCTAGATTTATCACTATCCGACATCCCTGCAATTGCAGTTGATGAAAGAAGAGCACTAAATAGTAATATTAATGTCGTTTTTCTCATTATATATCTCCTGTTTTTTGATTAATAAGTATAATTTCCACTCATTTGATTTAATGAATGAGCCATTCCAGCTTTACCTTTAATATTTTGTCTGCTAGAGAAACCTGTTCCAGAAATTTTTTCATATTTTCCAGTACCACCAACAATTACAAAGTCTCCAGATCCACCTTGGCCTCCAGTTCCTTTACCTTTATAATTAATGAAAACCTTTTCACCATCCATTAGGTAAAAAGTACACATACCTGTTTCGTCATCAAATTTTCCGGCAACCAAAGTTAGTCCTCCAATACAGTGCATTGTAGACTTATCAAAAATACTTCCTTCTTTATCTGAAAGACCAGCATTACCATCATAAGTAATACTCATATTTCCATTTCCTCCATCCATTACATTTACTGCCCAAGACCCTGCTCCAGAGGCATTAAATTTACCTGTTTCAGCTAAAGAGTAGGTTGTTAATAGTGAAATTATTAATGTTAATATTGTTTTTTTCATTTTTATCTCCTATTTGTTAAAATCGAAAACTTCCTCTTTAACTTCAGTAAATTGATGAGGTTCAAAAAAATCGTTCATCTGAGAAAGCTGTTCATTAATAGCATCAGTACTTTCTGCCATCCAATGACAAAACATTGTCATAGTATCACCCGGGGTGTAATATGTCATTTGGCATTTAGCTTTATCACTAGTGGAAGATTTAATCATATCTTCTCTGGACATGCCGCCTAAAACCTCGTTAAATTTGTCTTTCATTTCTTTCGATTTAAAAGTGTGAGTTACCATATAGTATTTCATTTTTTCTCCTTTTTTTATTGTTTAGTCAGAGCAAACGCTCATTACTGTTGTCTCTTGTTTGTGTCCTGATTTCTCAATTACTCTGGCATTTTCGGGATCTTGCATGAATTTTTGCATTGTATCTGCCGTAGGTGTTTCCATTACGATATGTACTTTATTTGTATTTTCTATTTCATTTCCAACATAAATTGTTTTAATTCCTGCAGCTTCTCTTGCATTAGAATGTTGGTCAAACATTTTTTTCCAGTGAACCCAATCATTAACTTCAAAGTTACCAATAATTTTTACCATTATTCGCTCCAAACTATTGTTTCTTACTTCTTCATTGCATTGAACATGCTAAGTGTATCATCAAAAGTCATCATAACTTTTGTTTTTCCCTCGTTACTCACTTCAAAATAGTGACCAAACATAGTATCCATGTTATCCGCAGTTGCATGAACTCTTGCGAATACTTTATTACCTTCACTTATCATATCTAAAACTTTTAAATGGAAATTTGGCCAAGTAGATGGGATTTTGGACATTGCAGCCATCATTGCTTGTTTTCCTTTGTGAACTCCAGAAAGTGGATGTACACCTTCTTTGCCTGGAAATGTCCAAACGATTTCATCATCGATTATATCCTTAAAAAAAGTTTCCATATCTCCTGAACTAAATAGTTCATATGCTTTTTTAGTTTGTTCTTTTGCGTCCATAGTATCCTTTTAATTTTTTTAATATTACAATTAATCTATTTTTAATTTGATACTGTTACACATTCATTAAAACGTCGTGCGTCAAATGTGTATATCAAATATGCAAAACCTTCATCAACTCACAATTGAAATTTGATTTATTTTCGCAAAAAATAAAGTGTATTCAAAACCTATCTTTGATATTGTTAAAATATGATTGAAAAATTTAATGGAATTTTTTATTTAATTCTTTTTTTAATTCATTTTATAGGCTTTGCTTACTATGGATTTAGGTGTGTTTTCCAAACTCAATCTTTTTTAAATCAATATGGAATGGATGCTACAGGCGCAGGTGTAGTTAGATTTTTTGGATCTATATTTATTGGCTCAACCTTAATGGCAATATATGTCGGCTTTATAAGACCTAACGGCTTGGAAGCTACTTGGGGTTTCTTTAATGTAATTTTCTTGCAAAACCTTTGTGCATTTATTGTTGGTTTTTATAGTACCAAAATAAACAAACTTGGGCACACTGATAAAACTTCAGATGAAGCAATTTATGCACCCTTAGTGCTTACAATATTAAGTGGTGTTCTCTGTTACGGATTAGCTGACAAGATTTATGTTTAAAACCAACTAGGTACTGGTAGTCCCTTTTCTTTTAAGAACTCTTTATTAAACATTTTAGTGGCATATTTATCACTTCTATCACAAAGAATTGTAACAATCGTTTTTCCTGGTCCTAATTCTTTACCCATTCTAATGGCTCCTGCAATATTAATCCCACAGCTGGTCCCTAAGCTTAATCCTTCATTTTGTATTAAATCATAAAGAATTGGCAAGGCTTCATGATCATCAATTGAATAAGCATCATCAATTTTAGCATCTTTAAAATTTGTAGTTATTCTACTAGATCCAATTCCTTCCGTTATTGATCCACCTTCAGATTTTAATTCTCCGTTTTTTATATAATTATAAAGAGCAGAACCTTTTGGATCTGAAAGGAAAATTTTTATATCTTTATTTTTTTCTTTAAGAGCATTACTAACTCCTGAAATTGTTCCTCCAGTTCCTGAAGAACATACAAATCCATCGACTTTACCATCGGTTTGATCCCAAATTTCTTTACCTGTTCCTTCGTAATGACCTTTGGCATTTGCTGTATTATCAAATTGATTAGCCCAAATTACTCCATTATTATTAGAAGGTCTAAGTTCATCGGCTAATCTTGCTGCAACTTTAACAAAATTATTATCATCTTTATAAGGTTTAGCTGGAACTAGTTTTAGTTCTGCTCCAAGATTTTTGAGAATATCTTTTTTTTCTTGAGTTTGATTATCATTCATTACAATAATAGTTTTATAACCTAATGAATTTCCTAAAAGACCTAAACCAATCCCAGTATTTCCAGCTGTGCCTTCCACAACTGTTCCACCTTTAGCAATTAATTTTTTTTCTTGAGCATCTTTAATTAAAGCAAGAGCTGCTCGATCTTTAACAGAGCCTCCAGGGTTTAAAAATTCTGCTTTTCCAAAAATATTACATCCAGTTATTTCTGATGCCGCTCTTAATTTTATTAAGGGAGTATTTCCAATCCCTGAAATAAAATCATTTTGTAAATCATTCATTATTCTGATTTTTTATCACTATCGGGAGTAATACCATATGGCTTAAATTCACTGTCTGCCATACCAACATTCTTTGCAGGTATCCCAACCATAACAGCTTTTTCAGGAACATCTTTTGTAATTACAGCATTAGCTCCAATTTTTGCACAACACCCAACAGTGACTGGACCTAATACTTGAGCACCTGACCCAATAACAACTTCATTTTCAATTGTTGGATGACGTTTAACATTTCTTTGGTTATCTGAATTTATAGAAGGAGCTATTCCTCCCAACGTTACCATATGATAGATAGTTACATTATCACCAATTTCTGAGGTTTCCCCAATAACAACTCCCATACCGTGATCAATAAATAAATTTTTTCCTATTTTTGCTCTAGGATGAATTTCAATACCAGTCATGAATCTTGAAAATTGAGAGATGATTCTTGCAATCAAATCAAATTTTGCAGTAGAAAAAAAATTTGCAATCCTATGAAAAAAAACTGCCTTCACTCCTGGGTAAGTTAAAATTAAACTTAATTTTGACTTAGCTGCAGGATCTCGGTCAATTATTGATTGTAAAAAGTCATTCATTTTTATGCTAGTTGAATTTAAAATTACAAGTTATATAATGATTAAATTTAGTAATTAAAGGATAATTTATGTACAAAAATACTAACTGTTTTCACTTGGCAATTCCATGTGGAGATTTAGAGATAGCGAAAAAATTTTATAGTGAAACCTTGGGATGCAGATTAGATAACTCAGCTCAGGAATGGGCAGATGTTGATTTTTGGGGAAACGAATTAACACTCCATAAAAGTGAGCATAAATTGGATAGTGAGAGACATGACGTAGATATGGGAAATGTATCAGTTCCACATTTTGGTGTTCATTTATCAAGAAAAGATTTTGACAGTTTAAAACAAAGATTAAAAGATAGTGGAACCAAATATTATGATGAGCCTTATTTAAGATTTAAAGGTACTAAATACGAACAAGAAACTTTCTTTGTTAAAGATCCAAACGAAAATATTTTAGAAATAAAAACACTTACAGCAAATTCAGAATAATTTTTTTTAATGAAAAAAAATCTGGATTCTTACAGTGAAACTCTGTTTCACTTGATTAATTTTCGAAATATACAGTTTATAGATTCTAGATCAATGATTGGTATTGATTATGAATCTTTTATTATTATCTCAACAATCGGAGCTCATTATTTAATACATAATACTAAACAAGGGAGTAATTGGAACAGTGTTTGGGAGAATATAAGACAAAAAAAAGTTGAGGAAATATATAGTAAAAAAAAATTAACTATTTTTGCTGTGTCTTATATTTTAAACATACCAAGAGAGACTGTAAGAAGAAAAGTTGATATTTTAAAAAAAAAAAAACTGATTTCACACACTACAAAGTTAGGTTTATTACCTACCGAAAAAATTGAAGAAATTATGAAACCTTTCGCAAAACAGGAATTAATTGCCTTAGCTAAATTTCTACAGGAGTTAAAAAAACACAAAGCTCTAGATCAGCTTTTAAACTTGAAAGATTAGTAAATATTTTGGAATTTTTATTATTAGGTTTCTTTACCAGCCTAAGTTTAATCTTAGCTATTGGGGCTCAAAATATATTTGTAATAGAGCAGGGCTTAAAGAAACAATTTACATTTACAGTTTGTTTCATTTGCTCAATTTCAGATTGTCTCCTAATTTTTGTAGGTATTTTTCTTTTTTATTATTTTGATCAATATTTTACTTCTACAATTGAATTAATTTTTAATATTCTTTTACTTTTCTTTTTAGTTCATTTTATTTATTCAAAAATAAAATTGAATAGTAAAAAAATTGATTTAAATCAAAATTTTAAAAAAATTTCTTTAATTAGTATAATTTTTAAGACTTTAGGTTTTACTTATTTAAATCCTCACGTTTATTCAGATACTGTGTTTTTTTTAGGTAATTTTTCGAAAAATTTTTTGTTAAATGATAAAATAATCTTTGGTATTGGAGCTTCTATAGCCTCAACACTTTTTTTCTTTTTTATTGGATATGCATCAAATTATTTTTCAAAATATCTAAATAATGAAAAAATTTGGAATATAATTAATTGGATAATAATTTTTATAATGTTTATAATTACTTTATATGTGGTTAGTGAAATAATTTATTCAATTAATCTTTAATTTTATTCCACTCAGCCATACCACCAGAAATATTTTTTACATTTTTTATTCCCATATCCTTCATAGTTTTGGTAGCTAATGTCCCCTGTCCACCTACACCACAAAAAACTACATATTCTTTTTCTGGATTGTCTTTAAAAATTTTGTTTTCAAGAGGGCTTCCTTCAGCCAAGTAAAATTCAAGTAGACCTCTATCCATGTGTACCGCATTGCCTATAGTACCCTTTGAAAAACTTTCTTTATCTCTAACATCAATAAATTGAACATTTGGGTCATTAATTTTTTTCTTTGCATCCTCTGCAGTTATATTTTCAATCTCGTTACTAACGCTCATTAGTTCTTCAAATTTTTTCATTATTCTCCTTTGAATTTAATATTTTTTTTTAGATTGTAGCTAAGATTCTACAAAAGTGAATTATTTAATTTTTATTTTTGTTGTGACACAGGTGTTTATTGAAATAATAAATTTTTTTCGTATGAGTATAGAATGTACAAAAAAAGAAACTTTATAAAAATTGTAAGTCTGTCATTTTTTTCGTTACTTCTTGCCCCTTACAAATTTGCTTTTTCGGAAATTAAAAAAATTATCAATAAAAATTTAACTAAAAAACAAAAAGAAATCATGTTTAATGAAGGCACAGAAAGAGCATTTACAAGTAAATTACTTAATGAGAAAAGAAAAGGATTTTATCTTTGTGCTAATTGTGGAGCCAAATTGTTTTCATCTGAGGCTAAGTTTGATAGTGGAACTGGTTGGCCATCTTTTAGTGAGGCACTCCCAGGTGCTTTTAAAACTAAAATAGATTATTCTTTTGGCATGAAAAGAATAGAATACCATTGTGCAAATTGTGGTGCTCATCATGGACATGTTTTTCTCGATGGCCCAACAGCTACTGGAAAAAGATTTTGTAATAATGGTTTGTGCCTATTGTTTGTTCCTGAAACTTAAGATTTAAATATATTTTTATTTATTTTATTTATTTCTTTAAAGGCACCATTAAATTTTTTAGACCTGTGAAAATTTCCTGGAAATATAAAACATTTCAATCTAGCTTTTATTGCAGAATTAAGGCTTACTTGAGTATCCTCTATTGCAATGCAATCTTTAGGTTTTAGTCTAAGTTTTTTTAAAGCCAATTTGTATATTTCAGCAGATGGTTTAGGTTTTTTAACTAATTTTGAATTACCAATAAAATCAAAATCCTTTTTATTTAAACTGTCCCTTAAACAAAAAAAAATTGAATTTATATTATTTTTAGAGGTTGAAGAAACTAAAGCTAGTTTGATTTCTTGTTGTTTACAATATTTTATTATTTCCTTAATGCCAGTTCTTAATTTAAGTTTATTTTTTTTTAAGTAGCTATTAAATATTTTTGTTTTTAATTCGATTAAATTTTTGGAATTAACATTGCTTTTAGTTTGTTTTGCATATCTCAATATTCTTTCTTCACCACCAGATTTAATGAGTAAATTTTTGTAAATTTCCTTTGTCCAATTCCATTTAAGACCTGCAATTTTAAATGCAATATTAAATGATCTTCTTTGAATTTCAGACGTTTCAACAATGGTCCCAATTGATCCAAATAATAAAGCCCTATATTTTATCAACCTTTGATAGCTCCAGCTGTCAGACCACTAATAATTTGTCGTTGAAAAAACATTACCAAAATAAAAAGAGGAGCTGTGGCTGATACAACGGATGATACGGCCCACATTAAATTTCCCTCATGTTGGTTAGTTCCTAAATAACTTTGTATCTTGGGTACCATTGTGTGATTTTCTTGATTTAATAGTAATGCAGTTACAGTGAAATCATTATAGGCTAACATTAAACTAAACAATCCTGCAGTTATCACCCCTGGCCACATTACTGGCATTATAATGTGTCTGAAAGTTTGAAAGTATGAACATCCATCTATCAAAGCACTCTCATCAAGTTCTCTAGGTACTGTTTTAAAAAAAGAATATAGAAGCCATAGTGTAAATGGTTGATTTATAGCAACCAACACAACAATTGTTGTGGGTAATATTCCCCAAATTTGAAGCTCAAAAAAGGGAAAAAGATAACCAGATACTAAGGTTATGTGTGGCATTGCTCTAAAAATTAAGGCCAGAATTAATAACCAAAACGCATAATTTTTCGTAGATCTTGATAGAGCATATGCGCCTAGAGTTCCCAAGAATAAAGAAATACTAACAACAAAAATAGTAACAATAACTGTATTTTTTGATGCCTTCCAAAACTCTCCTTCAGTCCATGCTTGACTATAGGCGTTTGTAGTAAATTTTCCTCCAGTTTCAATTAAAGTATTAAAAGCTGAAATAGCATACCACCAATCTGATCTGGAAAAGAAATCAGCTCTTACTTTAAAAGATCCCCAAAATGTCCAAATAAATGGAAAGCAAGCAATCAAAAGCCAGACAATTATAAAAATTGTATTGAAAGTTTTTAAACTTGTTGTTTTTTTATCTAATCCATAATCCATAACTATCTTGCTATCCTAAATTCTTTCCAAGTTCTTATTAAAACAGGAGCTAATAAAATTGCTATACCAACTATAGTCATAATGGAAGTTGCTGCAGCAGAGCCGAATAATATTACTTCTTCATTAACCAGATTATCGTAAATTAACCATGATAAAGATTGTGCACTTCCTTCTGCACTAAATCCAATTATTGGTTCAAAAACTCGGAAATTATCCATTAAAGAGATCAATGCTACAAAAGTAACTACTGGATATATATGAGGTAATACAATGTGTTTAATTCTTTGAAATCTTGATGCACCGTCAATAATAGCGGCCTCTACTGGTTCTTGTGGAACCGTTTGAAGAGCTGCATAAAATACTACAAATGCAAAAGGGGAGTGATGCCAAATACCATATATTATTATTGTTATCCAAGTCAATGTTTTTGAAGATTTAAGAGATAAATAAGGGTCATTCATTAAATTTTGAATATTTGCTCCGATTATTCCTTGAGAATCAATCATCCAAAATAAAACCAAAGAACCAACTAAAGGAGTTACTATCATGGGTAAAATTGTTCCAAAAATTAATGGTCCTCTAATTTTTCTGGCAACCGCATTTAAGCTTAGTGCTATTATAAAACCTAACAAAAGCACATTTGGGGTTACAAATAAACAGTATGTTAAAGTGAATATTAAAGCTTTGTAAAAAGGAAGATTGGTAACTTGATCTATAAAAGCATTAATACTCTCAGTCTCATTCCAAAATTTTTTTATTTCATCAACTGCCAAATGATTTCGGTCAGTGTAAGTTCCAAAACCATTAAATTTTCCAAGAGGCTTTGCTTCTCTAATTTTAGAAGTTTCCTCATTATCAACAACAATTGAAACGGTACACCCAAATGGATCACATTTTTTAACTTCTTTTACTATTTGATCATGCTGCGCATAAAATGATTGTATGCCAGTTGATATTATTGGTAGCCCTATAAACAGGATCATTGCTAAACCTGTCGGTAAAAAAAACCAAAAAAATGTTTTATTAGGCATCTAAATGTAAATTAAGTGGGGAAAAATTCCCCACTTAGAATTTTAGATTTTATAGAAAGCCTTGTTCTTTAGCTTTACTGATATAAGCAGCCTCAACGTCTTTCAATGCTTGTTCAGCTGACTCTTTACCCTGTAAAAACTCAACAATCTCACTTCCTAATGCACCATGCATTAATCCCATTTGTGGCAACATCGGATATGGTTTTGCTTTCATTTTTACAGCCTCGATTACACCAATAGATTTTGGTCCTGGAACAAATCCCTCCACTAACCAAACAGCTTGATCAGCAGCGTCAGCAACCATTTTCTTATTTGATGCTGCATGTGCTAAAGCTCTAAATGTAGCATCAGCATCAGCATCTGATCTATTTTTTGCAAGAGTAAAACCATCCCACCATAGTGTAGCTGCTGGAATATTTCCTCCACCAACAGTGGCAGGTCCAGCTAGTTTTGTAGCTTCAGTAATATTTGGATCACCTTCATCATCTAAAAGAGTTCCTGATCTAGATGCCCACAAAGTCATTAATGCAACATTCCCTGACTCCCATTCTACTTTAATTGCTTCACTATCATGAGTTAAGTAATCAGGATTACTTAATTCAGATAATTTTTTTAACATATTTAAAGTTGCAACACCTTTTGCGTTATTAATGTTTGGCTCTGCACTTCCAGATTTAAAGAATTCACCACCATGACCAATAAACATGTTTACAAATTCTTCTGCTAAGTTCCATCCAGCTTTATAAGCAGCTGCATATGGATGTTGCATTTTTCCTGAAGCTCTAATCTTTTCAGAAGCAGCAACGACTTCCTCATATGTTTTTGGCACTGCTATACCCATATCTTTTAAAATATCTTCTCTATAATACAAGTGCTGAGTATTAGCCATAAATGCTACAGCCATTACTTTTCCATCAATTGTAATTAATTGAGAGTCTTGAATTCCTTTTCCATATTTTTTAACAAGATCATCTAATGGTCTAATCAAATCCTGGTTCATTAAAGGAACAATCGAACTGTTTGCAGCAATTCTTGCTGAAAATTCAGACGGATTTGCAGTTAATGCTGGCACTGCGATTTTATTATGCTCAGATGAGTGAGTCACTTTAAAATCAGCACTTCCTTTACATTGTTTAGATGTTTCAACGAAAGTTCTCAATGCAGGAAAATCATTAGCTAAAATATTTATTGAGCCACTTTTAATGTTACAATCTGCAAATGCAGATGTTCCAAAAAATAGAAACAATAAAGTAACAAGTATTTTTCTCATATATTCTCTCTCTTTTTTTTATAGTTAAATTATAATTTAAGTAAGAAAACTATACCCACTCCTCTAAGGTAATAAAAGTGATAATTAAATCACTTTTGACGCAAGTTCTGAACCTTTTACCAGAGACTCAAGTTTTTTGTAAACTATATTTTCGTCAACGTTTCCAAAGCCAGCAAAAGTACTAAATCCGCAGTCTGTTCCTGCTAATAATTGCTCTGCGTCAATGACTTTAGAAAAAGTCAAAATTCTATTCTTTACAACTTCGGGATGTTCTACAAAGTTAGTTGTTGAATCTATTACGCCCGGTGCAATTATTTTATCATTTGGAACTTTTAAATTTTCAAAAATTTGCCACTCATGAGAATGTCTTGGATTAGATGATTCAATTAAGTAGGTCTGCACATTAGCTTTTAAAGCAATTGGCATTATCTTTTCTAGAGGAATATCGTGTAAATGAGGACCCTCATAATTCCCCCAACAGATATGAAGTCTTATGTTGGAACTATCAATATTCTTTACAGCGTTGTTAAGACACTCTATTTGTTTTTCTGCTCTAACTAAAAATTCTTTTTCACTTAAATCTTTAAAAGTCATGTGTCTTGCTAGAGCTAAATCAGGACAATCAAGCTGTAATTTTATTCCATTTGAGATAATTTCTTCGTATTCCTCTTTCATTAAATTTGATAAATTTTCTAAATATTCATCATCGTTTTTATAAAATTTATTTGGTAAAAAAGCAGATATAACACCAGGAGATGCAGCATTCATGAAACCACTTTTATGATTATTTTTACTTAATGCTTCTTTAAAATTTCCAATATCTTTTGTTAAAGATGACTTGTCCTTAACTTTTAGCTCACTGGTACAACATGGTCTTGTATATTTAGGTGTACCACCTGTTCTTGCGATCCTTTCCTTGTAAGACGGAAAGTCATCTAAATCTTTAGGCGCTTTTCTCTCACTTTCACCAGAAAAACCATCCAATCTATCTTTAACATAAGTTGCATAGCTGATCTTTGACATTTCACCGTCACTTACAATATCTATACCTACATCAATCTGTTTTTTAACTACCTCATTGACATCTCTAGTTACTATTTTATCAAATTTATTTAAGTCAATTTTTTGATTTTGGTCTTTCTTAAATAAAAGGTCCGATAATTCATATGATCTAGGCAAACTTCCCACATGAGTTGTTTTAATTTTACCCATAAATCAATGCATTAAAATTTGTTTCCATATAGCCACTTCATCAAATAAAACCCATTCTCTTATAACTTTTCCATCACTTATTTCAGCATGATTAATCCCCATTATAAAAATATTTTTATTTGTTGCTTCTCCAAAGTCTGACGTATCATTTGAGTGATTTGCATTCAAAAACCATCTTATGGAGGCCTTAGGATTTTTACCTGGCTCCTCTAAATATCCAATATGTTCAGTTGAAAATTTAAAATTACTAAAAGCTCCCTTTAGTGATTGCCAAAATTTCTCTATATCTTCTCTTCCGTGGCCAATTCTATTTCCTGGCCAGTAAATACTTGCTGCCCTTGCATAATCAGAAAAATTATAATCATTGGTAAAAATTGTATTAAGTATATTTGAATATTTTACTCCAACTGAGTCTTTGGGTGCAGGATTTGGTTTGTATTCTGATTTCATGTCAGATTTTAAAGTAAATATTTTTTTAGAATTTTCTAAACCACCTTCGTTTTCAATTATTTTTTGAGCAAATTCTTTAGGAGTAAAACCTAGCTGTCTTACCATAGCTCCCTGATCTCTTACAATCCATTCGTCATAAACTTGATTATATTTACATGCACAATCAGCAATAACTCTATAATAAATACTTTTACCAGATGGTTTACCATATGAACCATCTCCAAGATGAGTACCTTTGCTTAAAATTCTATGAGATGAATGATAACCATCTTCAGCATCTTTGTTCCAAATAACATCTTCACCTAATAATTGTCTATTTGGAAATTCTCTTAAGGTTGCAAATGTTGCATCTATAACTGGTTTATTACCATAGGTTACTCCAAAGGGGGACCTCACTGGAATATCTTCAGTATAAAAATTAGCAATAGAATTAACGTCTTTACCTTCCCAAATTTGTTTTGTAATTTTAAGAATATAATCAGGAAAACTTTTATATTTTTTATCAAAACCTTTCATTAGATTTGAGTTACACAATTTAATAAACTTTCATGCTCACTATCTATACTGATATTTATACTTGAATTTATTGGGATAGAAATCG
>CABZSY010000004.1 GCA_902528505.1 uncultured Pelagibacteraceae bacterium | reverse complement strand
ATATTGAATCCATCTTGTTTTAATTTATTCTCTAAAACTAAGGATAAATGATGTTCTTTAGGTAAACCATAACCAGCCATTAAGCTGTCTCCAAATAATACTACCTTTTCTATTGCACATGCATTTATGTGCACTAGAAAGATTAGCAAAATTTTAATAAATAAACTTTTATTCATGTCCACACTTCTAAGATTAAAAAAAATAAATCTTAAATATCAAACTGGCAAAGATAATATCAGAGTTTTAAATAATATAGATTTAAATATTAGGAAAAAAGAAACTGTTTCTGTTGTAGGTGAAAGTGGTTCAGGAAAAACTAGTTTAATAATGCTAGTTGGTGGATTAGAAAAGCCAACCTCTGGAAAGATTATTTTTCAAAATCAAGAAATTACAAGCCTTAATGAGGATGAAGTTTCAGAAATTAGAAAGAAAAATATTGGAATTGTATTTCAATCTTTTTATTTAATCCCAAATTATACTGCAGTTGAAAATGTTGCTTTAACACTTGAACTAAATAATTTTAAAAATCCTGAAAAAGAGGCGAAGATTCTATTAGATCGTTTTGGTTTAAAACATCGTTTTAATAATCTTCCAAGTCAACTATCTGGTGGGGAACAGCAAAGAGTTGCCATAGCGAGAGCAATCGCTATGAAACCTGAATTGATTTTAGCTGATGAACCAACTGGTAATTTAGACACTGAAAACTCTACATTGATTTCAAATATATTGTTTAAATATGTGAAAGAAGAAGGTTCTTCTTTAATTATGGTAACTCATGATCCTAAACTTGCTGATAAAGCAAAAAGAAAAATTAAAATTAAAGATGGAAAAATCAAATAACTCTTCAGAATTTAATTTAATACTTAAATATGCTCTAAAAGATTTAAGCAGAAACTATAATAAAATCTCGAGCATCATTATAACTCTGTTTATTAGCCTTTTTATTTTAAGTGCTATTTTCACAATCGAAGATAGTTTGAAAAAAGAGCTAAATGATAATGCCAAAGCATTATTAGGTGGGGATCTAGAGATTGATTACAATCGTAATCAAGGAAACTTGGATTTGTTAAATCAAGTTAAAGAATTTGCAACAGTATCTCAAATGATTGAATTTAGTACGATGCTTTCAACAACTGGAAGAGAGAAAAATAAATCTTTATTTACAAGAATTAAAACTGTGGATGAAAAATATCCACTTTATGGTGAAGTTGATTATGAACCAAACGATGCTTATGAAAGAATGCAAAGAGAACCAAATACAATTTTAATTAACGACAGTTTATCAAAGACACTTAACATAAAGATTAACGAGCAAGTCAAAGTTCAAGACCAAAACTTTACTGTCATAGGAATTATTAAATCAGTACCAGATGTGAGTGGATTTGTTGCGTTTGGTGATTGGGCCCTAGCTGGCAAACAAACTTTAGACATATTAAAATTCAATGGAATAGGAAGTTTTTTAAATTATGAATACAAAGTAAAATTTAACAGTGATGATGATCCAGAACAAGTTGAGAGAAAAATTGAAAATATTTTCAAAAATGATCAAAAAGTAAAACTTAGATACCCTGAAAATTCAGCAAGTGGTATTAAAAGAATTATTAACAATTTCTCTCAATTTTTATCTCTTGTATCTATAAGTGCAATGTTGATCGCTGGAATTGGAATTGCAAATACCTTGTTGTCTTTTATTAATCAAAATAACATGTCAATTGCTGTTAGAAAAGCGGTAGGATTTTATTCTGGAAATATCAAAATACTTTATTATCTACAATTATTTATTTTACTGTTTGTTATTACTGTAATTTCCTATGGGTCTAGTTTCTTAATTGTTCCAATAGCAGATAAATACTTGTCTGATGGTTTAGGATTAAATGTATATCCAGTTTTTTCATTTTTGAATTTTTTAAAAATATTTTTGGTTGGATTACTGGTCCTTGTAATTTTTTCTATACCAACAATAAGTTCTATTAATCAAGTAAAAGCATCTAATTTATTTAGAAATGTATTTCAAAATCTACAATTTTATTATTCAAAAAAATCAGTCGCTGTAAGTTTTATTTTTTTGTCTACTTTAATTTTATTATTTACAATTGGATCTGAACAGCCAACCTACAGTTTGGGATATTTTGTAGCTTTTTTTGCGTGTTTAATAGTTTTTTTCCTGCTTTCAAAATTAATTATTTTTTTTCTAAAAAAATTTAAATCAAGTTCAATTGTTTTAGTAAAAATCTCAATTAAAAATATTACTCAAACAAAAAGTATTACTCCTATTACTGTAATGTCTCTAGGATTAGGCTTTACATTATTGTTAACTCTGGCTTTAGTGGGTACTAACTTTCAAAGAGAAATTGCTAAATCTATCCCTGATATTGCGCCTGATTATTTTTTTGTTGGTATTCAAAAAGGAGAGCGTGAAAAATTTGAGCAAGGTATTTTGAGTATGGATAAAGATGCAAATATTGAAATAGTTCCAATGGTATCATCTGGTATTGTAAAAATTAATGGAGTTGATCCAAATACATTTATCAAACCTGATAATGATAGTTATTGGGTAATTGGAAGTGAACGAAGATCATCATGGGTAGAGGATATTCCAAAAGATAATCCAATCGTAATGGGAGAATGGTGGGATTTATCTAAGCCAAATCAGTTACAAATATCGCTGGATGCTAAAGTTGCAAAAGATTTCAATATTCAACTAGGTGATATTTTTACTTTGAATATTTATGGAAGAGAGATTGATGGAGAAGTAATTAATTTTAGAGAAGTAGATTATCGTGATCTAAGTATTAATTTTGTAATGCTCTTTAACCCACAATTTGCAAAGGAAATTCCACATGAATACTTAGCAACCGCAAAATTTAATTCTGATAAGTTTGACGAAACAGAAATGCTGGAGGTAATGCCAAGTTTATCCATGATTAAAATTGCAGATTATCTATTAAAAGTAACTGCAGTTTTAAACAAAGTATTTATTGCTGTTACTTTAATTTCCGCTGTAACAATTATTATTGGTTTAATTGTAATATCAAGTGCAATTATGGTTCAGGGAAAAATTAAAGAATATCAAAACCTAGTTTTTAAAATCTTAGGTTTTTCAAAAAAACAAATTATTTTCTCATCGTTAATTGAATTCATAATTATTTTTATGTCGGTGATTTTAATTGCAACATTTTTTGCGGTAGTAGGGTCTAAATTTATAATAGAAAATATATTTGAACTAGTTTGGCAGTTTGACTTTAAGGTTTTAATTTATCTGGGTTTTTCAATTGGATTAATTACTTTGATATTAATTTTAATTACTAATTTAAAATATTTAAATCCTAAAATCTATCCGCTTATAAGAAATCAATAGTAAAAAATAATAGATTTATTTCCATCGTTTTAAAGAATTAAGTAATTTTGATCCTAAAGGACTAATAGGTTCTTGAAGTATAATTTCTTTGCCAGTTTTTTCTTTTACAAGTCTTAATAATTTAGTTGCCAAACCTTGTTTTCTAAATATTGGATTAACAAAAATATATTCTACTTCGCCATTTATATTAAATCTTACAAAGCCTAATGTTGTATTTTCATTTTTGAAAGTAAATACACCATCGGATACATCTATTTGATATTTTGAAAAATCGATTTTCTTCATTATCCCTAGTAATTTAAGAGCAAAAGAATGATTGCTATAATTATTATTACAGAACTAACAACAATATAATTTAGTTTAATACTTAATTTTTTTTCAACAAAGTCACTAATTTTTTCCCAAAATAAAATGATCAAAAAAACTACAACAGCAGGAATTATAAATTTTATCATTATTTAGAATTACTATAAACCTTTTGAATTTCTTTGCAAAATTTACCCTATCTGTTAAGCATTTTCGAAAATGACAAATAAAAACTTTGGCTTTGGTACGCAGATAAGAAAATCCCCATACTTTGACTCCACAGTTAAATGGGGTGCCACTGCTTTTTCTGTCTATAATCACATGTATATACCAAGAGATTTTGGAAGCCCTGAACAAAACTTTTGGAACTTGATTGAAAAATCAATACTTTGTGACGTTGCAGTTGAAAGACAGGTTGAAATTACAGGACTAGATGCTTTTAAATTTACTCAACTACTTACACCAAGAGATCTTTCAAATGTAGCAATTGGTCAATGTAAATATGTTCTAATTACCAACAATAATGGTGGAATAGTGAATGACCCAGTTTTATTGAGATTAGCTGAAAATCATTTTTGGCTTTCACTTGCAGATAGTGATGTTTTATTGTGGGCTCAAGGTGTTGCAGTTAATTCAGGACTGAATGTCAATATAACAGAACCTGATGTTTCACCATTACAGCTACAAGGACCTACATCAAAAGACATAATGGTAAAACTTTTTGGAGAAAGTATTAAAGATATTAAATATTATTGGTTTAGAGAATATAATTTAGATGGCATACCATTAATTGTTTCTAGAACTGGCTGGTCTAGTGAATTTGGTTATGAATTATTTTTAAGAGATGGTTCTAAAGGAAACGAGTTATATGAAAAAATAATGAGTGCTGGAAAAGAATATGGTCTTCAGCCTGGTCATACTTCTTCAATAAGAAGAATTGAAGGTGGAATGCTTTCCTATCATGCTGATGCTGATATTAATACTAACCCATTCGAATTAGGTTTAGATCGTTTGGTATCTCTAGATAGTGATATTGAATTTATTGGAAAGGCAGCTCTTAAAAAAATCAAAGCTGATGGTATAAAAAGAAAACAAGTTGGTTTAGAGATTAATTGTGAACCACTATCTGGGCCTAACACGACTTTCTGGTCTATAAAAAAAGATAATAATAAAGTTGGAAAAGTAACATCTGCTGTATATTCGCCAAGATTAAAAAAAAATATTGCACTTGCAATGATAAATATTGAAAATTCAAAAATTGGAACTAGTCTAAAAGTAAACACCAATAAAGGTAATTTTGAAGCTATAATAGTAGGAAAACCTTTTTTTGATCCAAAAAAGAAAATAGCTAGTGACTAAGTTTTAATTTTGTAACCTTTTTTAAGCAACACAGAAACTACAGTCACACATATTACTAAGAATAGAACCATTAGGCTGACACTAATCCATATATTAAAGTCAGAAACTCCATAAAATGCAAATCGCAAACCATTAATTAAATATACTACTGGGTTGAAGTAAGTGACCGTCTGCCAAAATTCTGGTAGCATATCTAAAGAATATAAGCTTCCACCTAAAAAAACCATTGGTGTGACCACTAAAGTTGGAACAATTGACATTTGTTCAAAATTTGAGCTCATCAAGCCAATTAAAAAACCAAATAAAGCAAATGTAAAAGCAACTAACACTAATAAAAAAATCATTAACAATGGATACATAACCTGAACTTCTACAAAAAAAGTAGCTGTTAAAAAAATTACTACACCAACAATTAATGTTTTGGTCGCGCCAGCACCAACAAATGCTAGTACAATTTCAAATGTCGAAATAGGTGCTGCAAGAATTTCATACATGGTACCGTTAAATTTTGGAAAAAAAATACCAAACGAAGTGTTACTAATTGATTGAGTAAGTAATGTAAGCATTAATAAGCCTGGAACTATGAAAGATCCATAGCTAATACCATCAATTTTCTCCACATAACCACCAATCACTGATCCAAAAACGATAAAATATAATGAAGTTGAGAGAACTGGTGAGAACAAAGATTGCATCAATGTTCTTTTGAAACGATCCATTTCGTGAAGATACATTGCTCTAAATGCATAATAATTAAATTTCATTATTCTCCTTAACTAAACTGACAAATATTTTCTCTAATGTAGTTTGTTCTGTTTTCAGATCTTGAAGTTTCAAACCTGCATCCTTTAAATCTTTTAGCAAATTAGTTATACCAGTACTTTCAACGTTTACGTTATAAATATAATTTACTGATTTTTTATCGCTTCCTATTTCTAAATTATATGATTTCAAACTTTCAGGAACTTTATTTAACTCATTTTGAAGATTTATAGTTAACTTTTTATGACCCATTTTTTTTAACAATTCGTCTGTTTTATCAATAACAATAATCTCTCCTTGATTTATTACCGCTACTCTATCCGCAATTGCTTCAGCTTCTTCTATATAATGAGTTGTTAAGATGATAGTAACTCCAGTCTTTCTCAAATCCTCAACTACTTTCCACATATCTCTTCTCAGCTCAACATCTACTCCTGCTGTTGGTTCATCCAAAAATAATATTGAAGGTTCATGAGATAAAGCTTTGGCAATTAAAACTCTTCGCTTCATACCACCAGATAGCTGTCTAAGTCTTAAATCTTTTTTATCCCACATACTTAGATCTTTTAAAATTTTTTCAATATGTTTTGGATCTGGTTTTTTTCCATTTAACCCTCTTGAATATGAAACATTATTAAAAACTGTTTCAAATAATTCTAATGTTAATTCTTGAGGAACTAATCCAATTCTTGTACGGGTTTCCCTATAGTCATCAATAATATCAAAATCTTCAACACTTACTTTTCCTGATGAAGGTGTTACGATACCACAGATAATACTAATTAAAGTTGTCTTGCCAGCACCATTTGGACCTAGAAGAGCGATAATTTCACCTTTTTTAATATCTAAGTTAATTTTTTTTAAGGCTTCAAATCCATTGTCATAAACTTTTGATAGGTCTTTAATTGTGATTTGATTAGTCGACATTTAGATGTGTTATATAGAGACAATTTGTGGGATTACAATAAATTTTAATTTGTTGTAATTTGCGAGTATGAAAAATGTTTTTATATCTTTTTTGTTTCTAATTACATTGAATGCCAATGCTATGGAAAAGGAAACAACTTTTAACCAAAAGCTGTTTAATAAGGCTCAATCTGAAGGGAAAGTTATTATAATTAGTTCTTGGATTAAGTATTGTTCCTCTTGTGCAGGACAAATGAAAATTTTAAATAAAGCAAAAAATGATGGTAAATTAAATGATATAGAGTTTGATAACATTGAATATTTTTCCTTTGACGTAACAAACAGAAACATAGCTGATTTATTTAATGTTCAATATCAAACAACTCTTATAATTTTCAAAAATAAAGAAGAAGTCTATAGAAGTCTTGGCGAAACTACTAAAGACTTACTTTATGAAGCTATAAAATCCTCTATTTAGGAATTATATTTTTTTTATTTTTAATATCACAGCTGGTAAAAAAGTTGCGATAAAGAAAGATAAAAATAATAAAGATTGAGCAATAAAAGAACTAAATACTTCTATTGGCAATAGCACTCCTATCAATAAGCTTTTGGAAAAATCTGGAAAAGGGAAAACCAATGCTCCAGCAATTAAACCAACAATTATGGAAATATACGCAGTCTTTTCGTTTACGCTTTTGTTATAAAAACTATAAAAAACAGTTAAAACAAAAGCACAACAAAACAAATCAGCTAGCAAAAATAAATATAAAATATCAAATCCTTTTGAAGCAACAATAAATACAACAATCGAAATTGCTATAATAAAATATTTAGAAAGTTTTAAATAATCGGTTTTCTTATCAAAATTGAATGTTGCTTTGCCATCAACTACAAACAGACTTGATATCGCATTAACTAAGGTATCTACTGTTGAAATGGTTAAAGCTAAACCAAGCACGATAATTAATAATGACAATAATTCGGTTTGCTCTTTTAGCAGTAATGTAAAAAATCCAAGATCTGGTCTGTTAGTTGGATCAACTGAAAAAGACACCATGCCTATAAAACCCATTAAGAATACAATTGGAACAATAATTAAAAAGGAAATAATCAATCCTTTTTTAAGTGTTTCATAATTTTTAGCAGCATAAACTCTTTGCCAATTACCTTGGTGAAATAGATTTGTTGCAGCTACTGCGATAAAAAAAGTCAAACCTGCAGTATAACTTGGTACATAAGAAGAGCTCAAGAGTTGAGGATTTTTACTCTCAATAAACTCAAAGGAAAAATTATCTCCATTCAATAATGTAATGTATGAAATTGTTATTAATAACAAAACTGCTATGACAAACATCTGAATATTATCTGTAAAAATTGAAGCCCTCAAACCTCCATACAAAGTATAAGTTAAAGTAGAAATAATAACTATCAATGCAGTAATCCATAATTCTGCCCCGGAAATATAATTAATGAGAACTGCTACTGCTGTAACTTCTGCACATAAAAAAATGAACATGTAAAAAATTGTCATTAGTAAAATTAATTTAAATAAACTTTTTCCAAATTTTTGTCTCATGTATTCAATTAGAGATGAACCTTTGGGAAAATCAGTTCGAATTTTTTTTCCAAGATAAATTAGAAATATCATTGGAAAACCAGTTCCAAGTGCATAACCAATTACTGCACCTATTCCACCCCATGTTGAAGCTGAAGCCGGACCAAATAAAATCCAAGCACCTAATGCTGATGCAATTAAGCTTGTAGTGAGCGAAAATAATCCAATATTTCTATTTGCAGTTAAATAATTATTTATACCCTGAAATTTCTTTGAATGATAAATGCCAAAAATAACAAAAATTAAGCTTATTATTATCACTAATGTTAAAGATGTTGACTGACTTATAAAATATGTTTTATTCATTTTATCCCTTTCTGAATTACCGGACAGGTTCTTAGGGTATAATCTCAGTCTATAAAGACACCCCCCTTTAAGAATTTTGTATTACATATTAGTTTTAAAAGAAAGCTTAAAAATTTTATTAATTTTCTTTATTGCTTAATATTTCAACCATGCATTGAGTTGCATAATCTCTCCACTCGGAAGAAGTTTTGCTCTTCAAACTATTCAAATGATCTCGATTACTTTGAATATCATCTTTGTGCTTTAATTTGTTTGCACCATTTAGATTTGCTTCCATATTGGATAAATTTGTTTCCATTGCGTCAATCCAATTTTTTCCTAGCTCAACACATTTTTGATCATCTTTTTCATCACAAATTTGCTTAAAAAAATTGAAAATTACATCATCAGTCTTAACAGAATTACTCATTGACTTATTGATTACAGGTTCCAATTGACTCTGGACCACATGTTTGTCCATTTGTCCAAGTTGCACCAATTAAATTAGCACCATCAAAATTAGCATTAGTTATATTTGATGAGGTAAAGTTTGCTTCCATTAAATTTGAATTTTGGAAATTGGCCTCAATCAAAGTGGCACCCATAAAATCGACTCTAGTTAAATTAGCACCTGTGAAGTTTGTTTTTTCAAAATTAGCACCAATAGAAACACTCTCATAAAGATTTGCTCTTACAAAAGTAGACTCTGGAAATGTTCCAAAAGATAAATTTGAATTCATCATAATACTTTTATCTAAATTTACTTGAATAAAACTTGCAAAAGATAGGTTTGAATTTGGAAAGTAGCTTCCTTGTAAATCTTGTGCATCAGAAAACCTGCAATTTGAATAATCTACACTGTCAGTTAATGGATCATCACATGCGGCATTTGAGTTAAAAGAAAAAAAGGAACTTAGTAAAATGATAAAAATTAACTTTTTCATAAGTAAAATTAACAAATTAAATTTGTCAAAACAATCAATGTTTAAAAATTTAAAGATTATTTAACAATAGTATTTAACAGTTTTTAAAGTATACCTATATTTTATGAAAGAATACAATATAGCAGCAATCCCTGGTGATGGAATTGGCAAGGAAGTTGTTCCTGAAGGTTTAAGAATATTAAATGATGTAGCATCTAAACATCAGTTTAAAATTAACTTTACAGAATACAATTTTGCTTCATGTGATTATTATAAAAAACATGGAAAAATGTTACCAGATGATTGGCAAGATACGTTAAAAAAACATGATGCTATTTTTTTTGGTGCTGTAGGAATGCCAGATCAACTTCCTGATCATATTTCTTTGTGGGGATCACTACTTCAATTTAGAAGAGAGTTTGATCAATATATTAATCTTAGACCTGTTAAACTTTTTCCTGGCGTAAATTCTCCATTAGCTAATAAAAAACCTGGAGATATAGACATGCTAATTGTCAGAGAGAATACCGAGGGAGAATACTCGTCTGTTGGTGGAAGAATGTATAAAAACACAGATCGTGAAATCGCTATACAAGAAACAATTATGTCAGCACATGGAATTGACAGAGTACAAAAATTTGCTTTTGAGTTATCAAAATTAAGAAATAGAAAAAAATTAACCAACGCTACAAAGTCAAATGGAATATCAATAACAATGCCGTTTTGGGATGAGCGTTTTGAAAAAATGAAAAAAAATTACCCAGAAATTCAAACCGATCAGTATCATATTGATATTTTAGTTGCTAGATTTGTTTTAAATCCAGAATGGTTTGATGTAGTCGTAGCTTCAAATTTATTTGGAGATATTTTATCAGATTTAGGACCGGCTTGTACAGGAACTATAGGAATTGCACCTTCAGGAAATATAAATCCTGAAAATAAATTTCCATCGCTGTTTGAACCAGTTCATGGTTCTGCACCAGATATTGCTGGGAAAGGCATTGCGAATCCTGTCGGACAAATTTGGTCAGGCGCTATGATGCTTGATTACTTGGGGGAAAAAGAAGCAGCTAAAACAATTGTGTCTGCTATAGAAAAAACTTTAAACGAGAAAAAAAATAGAACTAAAGATTTAGGTGGTGACAGCAATACTGTTGAGTGTTCAAACTCAATTCTATCTAATCTTTAAATAAATTTTCAATCTGTGCCTCTGCTTCTTTAATGGATCTATCATAATCCAGAGCCATTTGATCAGCACTAATTACTTCTACTTTCTCTATCCCAAAAAAATTTAATATAAATTTTAACCAAGGTGTCAAAAAATCTTCAGAACTATTAAGTTTTGTTCCGCCAGATGTAATAACTAAGTAAGCTTTTTTATTTTTTAATAACCCTTCTCTTCTTCCATTTGGTTTAAATTTAAAGGTTTCTCCAATTCTAGCAGCTAAATCTGTCCAAGCTTTTAAAGTTGCTGGTGGACCATAGTTATAAATTGGAGCAGAGATAATAATAATATCGCTCTCTTTAAGTTCTTTTACAAGTTGGTCTGATAACTCAAACATTTTTTTATGATGTTCTGTTTGATCTTTTTCATCAATTTTCATTCCAGATTCTGTTAATCCACTTACAAAAAGCATTTCCTCGTCCAAATCTCTATAAATAACTTCATCGCCAGGTTTTTTTATTTTGTCTAGGAGTTTTTTTGCTAATGCCCTTGAGGTTGAGCCTTTTTTCCTAGCACTTGAGTCTATTTGATAGATTTTCATTCCTCCTTTTTAGCCGAAATTTTGCATAAAAGGAAAAACTTTAATTATATAGAACCCGATTGCTTGTAATTGATTGGTTAAAATTAAAATACCAGTAACCAAGAGAGTTATTCCACCTATTTTTGAAATTAAATTTATATTTTTTCTAAAATTCTTTGAAAATAACAGAAATTTCTGAATTAAATATCCTGATAATACGAAAGGTATAGCAAGGCCTAATGAGTAAGTTATCAGTAATATTATTGCTCTAGATAATGTTTCTTCAATCGAGGCTAGTGCTAAAATAGAACCTAAAATTGGCCCAATACAAGGAGTCCATCCAAAACCAAATGCAAGTCCAATTATATATGGAAATAAAATGTTTCTAGACTCTTTTGCATCAAATCTTTTTTCAAAGTTAAGATATGAAATATTTATAATCCCAAGTAATTGAAATGAAAATATAACAATTATTATTCCTGCAAAAATTCTTAAAATTTCTGAATTTTGCAAAAGTGCCTGACCAAGAAAAGAGGCTGATGCTCCCAAAAGTACAAATACAGTTGAAAATCCTAAACAAAATAAAACTAAAGGAAAAAAGTTAGTTTTTTTAGACTCTATTATTTCTTGAAGCGATTGACCTGAAATGTAGGAAACATATCCAGGGATAAGTGGTAGGACACATGGTGATAAAAAACTTATAAGACCTGCACCAAAAGCAATTAAATATTCAAACATCTATCCTGTATTTTTCATGGCAGCTGATATTCCAGCTATTGATGTTAAAAGAGCATCGTTTAAATATTTTTTTTCAGACATTTTTTTATTTTTTTTAAGTTTAAACATAACAATTGGTTGAATAATATTTAATACTTCAGAATATATTGCTCTAACAGTTATTAAAGTTCTAAATTGCTTACGCGTTAAAATAGTTTCTTTTGTAGTAATTTTTTTATTTAAGTTTTTTATTGCATCAAACTGAAATCTTAATTTTTTCCCAACTCTTTTTAGTGAATTATCTGACAAATACTCCTCATAAATTTTTGAAATTTCTGGATCAGCTTTAGTAATTACCATATCAAGAATATCTAACATTGAATTGAAAAAAGGCCAATTTTTTTCCATGTCTAGTAATGTTTTTCTAAATTTTTTTATATACCCGTATCTTAGAGCCTCTGCGCTACCGAGCCAAGCTGGTAACATCAACCTTATTTGTGTCCATGCAAAAACCCAAGGTATAGCTCTTAAACTCTTTATATTGTCAATATTTTTTCTTTTTGATGGTCTAGATCCAATAGATAATTTTCCAAGAGCTGCACTTGGGGTAACAGTTTTAAAGTATTTAATAAATTCTGAGCTTTGATTAATGTTTTTTCTATACGAACTTTTAGAAATATCAGACATTTTTTCAATTAGTAATCTCCAGTTTTTTTTGGGTATAGGTGGAGGATTAAGTGTTGCCTCAGTTACTGCACCTATATAACTACATAGATTATATTCAGCTATAGGTTCGTAACCGTATTTTTGTTGAATAACTTCTCCCTGATCAGTAATCCTTATTTTTCCATTTACTGCATTGGGTGGTTGAGATCTTAAAGTAGCTTGAATTGGACCTCCCCCTCTTCCAGGTGAACCTCCTCTTCCATGAAAAAAAGTTACATCTATGTTGAATTTTTTACCTAATTTAACAATTTCTTCTTGAGCTTTATATTGATGCCAGCTAGCACAAATTTTTCCAGCATCTTTGCTAGAGTCAGAATATCCAATCATTACCTCTTGCTTATTATTAATTAATTTTCTGTACCATTTTTTAGAAAATAAATTCTCCATCACTGGTTTTGCATTAATCAAGTCATCCAATGTTTCAAATAATGGAACAACTCGCAATTTATCTTTTATTTTTGCCTCTTTTTGTAAAAATGAAACTGATAAAATATCTGATACGGATGTTGTCATTGAAATTACATAGGCACCTAAACACTCAGAAGGTTCATCGGCAAGTATTTTTAAAGTGGACCAAACTTCATCGTTTTCTTTATTAGAAAATTTAAATTTCTTAATAATGTTTTTATTTGTAGTTAATTTAGATTTTAAAAAATTAATTTTTTCATCTTCGGTGAATTTAAAATAATTTTTATTAAGTTTCTTTCTAACAAATTCGGCAATCAATTGTGAATGTCGAGAAGACTCTTGCCTAATATCTATTCTTGCAAGATTTATACCAAAACATTTTGCTCTTCTCATAAGATCTAATAAATCTCCACTTGCAACATTTTCATTTTGATTTTGCTCCAAAGATTCTCTTACAATTCTCAAAGGCTTCAAAATTTCTTCAGTTGAAGTTAATAAAATTTTTTTATCTATTGGTGTTTTATTTATAAAATATTGTTCTATAGATCTATGGGTTAATCTTAATTTGTCTCTTAGAGGCCTTAGAAAAACTCGATACGGCTCAAAAGTTTTTCCAACTTTAGAACTTATTTTTTTTGAACATTTTTTCATAGAATAAGATCTAATAATTTTTGTCAAAGACTTCTCATATAGTTTTGCTGCTTCCCATCTTGATAATAAAATTACTTTTTTAGTAACTTCTGAAGTCACATTAGGATTTCCGTCTCTATCCCCACCCATCCACGAACCGAATTGGATTGGATTAAAATTCTTTGGCAATCCTCTATTCATATTTTTCAAAAAAATAGAGTTTAATCTTCTATAAACTTTTGGAACAGTATCCCACAAACTATCTTCTATGATCGCTAAACCCCATCTTGCTTCATCAAATGGGGAAGGTTTTGATCTTTTAAGATCGTCTGTATTCCAAATAATTGTAAACTCGTCATATAGTTGTTTGTTTAATTGTATTAATTTAGATGAATTAGATTTATGGAGATCTTTTTGTTCTAAAATTTCAATTATCTTGTGATATTTTTGTATTAATGTTCTTCTTTTCACCTCTGTTGGATGCGCGGTTAAAACTATCCCTATATCCAAATTTTTAGCAAGATTGTAAATTTTGTTATTGGATATTTTTTTGTTCTTAAAAAGTTTTTCAAATATTTCTTCTATGAAAATATTATATTTTAGATTTTTCCTCTTAGTTTCATATTCGTCTAAATTTCTCGCGGTATCAATTGACTCGGCTAGATTTATAAAATTTATGAAATGAGTAAATGCTCTAGTAAGTCTAAGTGTATCTCTTGGATTACTTTTTCTCACTATTTTAACTAATTTTTTAAAAGAATTTTTATTTTTAAGATTTATTTTATTAGCTTTTGAAAGTTTCCTTACCTTTTCGACTAAATTGAAAAACTTTATACCTTCTTGCTCTTTAATTACTTCGCCAAGAATATTTCCAAGATAACTGATATCTTCTCTAAGCAACTTTGTTGGTATTCTCTCATAATAAAGATCTCTTTTTTTCATTAATTAAAACAAATTTTTTTTGTAAAATTCCTTTAGAGTTAGTTTTTACACTAAATAAAGCTCCAGAGTATCTATATTTTCGCAATTCTGCAGTGCTCATACCCTTTGTTGCCGAAGTTACAAAAAGTTCATTATTTTTTTGACCACCAAATGAACAATTTGTAATATTTTTTGCAGGAAATTGAATTCTATGAATTAACTTTGCCTTACTATTAAATACTGAAATACAAGCTCCATGGTAATGAGCCACCCATAGATTTTTTTTATTATCTAAAGTCATTCCATCAGGAACTCCCTCTACACCAGAAAAGGTTTTAAAAATTTTTTTGTTTGTAATTTTATTATTTTTATTAATTTTAATTTTATAAATTTTTTTTTTAGAACTATCAGTATGGTAAAAATTAAACTTGTCAATGAAAGCTGGTCCATTTGTGATTCTATAATTTTTATCAACTTTAGTTAATGATAAATTTTTATCTAATTTATAGAGTGATCCCTTTTCAATTTTTCTTTCTAAGTTATCCATAGTACCAAACCATAGATTTCCAGATGGATCAGTTTTACCATCATTGATTCTGTTTAATTTAATATTTGGTTCGATTAGTATTGATTTAATAATTTCTTTAGATTTAAGATTTTGAATTCTAATTTCTCCCTGTAATCCCATTATAAATATATTTTTTTTAACGTAAGATAAAAAACCAATTTCTTTATTTACTTTAATCTGTTTTTTTTTATTATTTTTAATATTTAGAATACAGATTTTCTTTTTTTTTATATCAACAAAATAGATTGAATTATGCTCTTTAACCCATAATGTTCCTTCACCTAATTTGCATTTACTATTCCAAATAACTTTTGGCTCTGAAGTTTTGATTTTATTCATTAACTTCAAATTCATTTATAAAGTCTTTGTTAGGATTAATACCTATACCAATATTATCACTAACAGATGCAAATCCGTTATTTTCTTTCACCTGCTTTAAAATCGAAAAATCTTTATCAGGAAGATCTGTAATAAAAATATTCTTTTCAGTAGTATCAAATTCTAACATAGATTTTGAAGGAAATAATCCCCCAGGCATATCTGGTTGGGCTGTTAGCAAGTGTAAATTAACAGCTATGCTTATAGCTGACCCCCAAACATGGTTTATAACTGGGATAAAATTTGCCTGAGCTAATGCTGAAACTTTCAAATACTCAGTAATTCCTCCCAAACCACAAACTTCTGGCTGAGCTATATCTATACAATTGTTTGAGATTAATTTATTCCAACCATATTTTGTAAATTCAGCTTCACCACCTGCAATACTTGTCGAAATTTTGCTTCTTAATTGTCGATACCCTTCATAATCCTCTGGCGCAACCGGCTCCTCAAACCAAAATATATCTAATTCATCCAAGCCTTTTCCCACATATATGGCGTCTTTTAGGTTATATGCATGATTGGCATCTACCATCAACTTAAAGTCTTTGCCTATGCTTTCTCTAACCGCTTGTACTAATTTAAGATCTTCCTTTGCACCTAAACCTATTTTCATTTTTATAGCTTTAAAATTTTTAGACTTAATTTCTTTCGCCTCCTCTTTGAATAGATTTATTAGTTCAGCCGTAGATTTTTTTTGTAACATCATCCCATATCCATAAACTGGAATATGTTTGTTACATTTTCCTCCTAAAAGTTGATAAAGAGGTGCTTTAGTTTTTTTTCCAAGAATATCCCACAACGCAATGTCAATACCTGATAAAGCTTGTATAGGCATTCCTTTTTGTCCACTATCTCTTAAAAGATTATATACCTTCTGCCAAATGTGCTCTTTATTTAAAGGATCTTCTCCAATTACCAGAGGCTGTATAACTTTTTCAACAATATATTTATTTGCTAATGCAATATTACCAGGTCCAAAACATTCTCCCCATCCAGTTATACCTTCATCAGTCTCAACCTCTACAAGATGGGCAGTACGGTGTTTATAATATTGTTGAGAATAACCTAGCTCTTTATCTAACTCATATCTAAGTACATGACTTTTAATAGAAGTTATCTTCACAATTTTTTATATAGCAATAACTTTAGAGTTTTGCTCACCTAAGTTTTCAACAGATAATTTCATTGTGTCACCAGCTTTTAAAAATTGCTGAGGTTTCATACCCATCCCAACTCCAGGAGGAGTTCCTGTAGTAATGATGTCACCAGGTTGTAGGGACATATACTTACTTAAGTAGGAAACAATAAAATTAACATTAAATATCATTGTATTTGTGTTCCCTCTTTGCATTTTATTTCCATTAACATCCAAACTCATTTTTAAATTATTAATATCTGAAATCTCATCTTTAGTTACCATATAAGGTCCGATTGGCCCGTAAGTATCATGAGATTTTCCTTTAACCCATTGACCCATTTTTTCTATTTGCCACTCTCGCTCACTGATATCGTTTACTAAACAATATCCTAAAATGTGATCTTGAGATTGATCTTCAGATATATGTTTAGTTTCTTTTCCAATAATAATTCCTAATTCAACTTCCCAATCAAGTTTTTTTGATCCTGAGACAATTTCAATATCATCGTTAGGACCATTAATACAGCTAGTAGCTTTCATAAAAACTATTGGTTCAGATGGAGCTTCTGCACCAGTTTCTGCAGCATGGTCAGAAAAATTTAGTCCAATAGCAACAAATTTCCCTGGCTTAGTTATGCATGAACCAACTCTTTCACTACTTGATATTTCAGGGAGTGTTGAGAGATCTGCACTTTGTAATTTTGAAATAGTTTCAAAATTTAAATGATGAGGATTTAAATCTTCAACATGTGAACTGATATCTCTAATTTTACCCTCTTTGTCTAACGCTGCAGGTTTTTCTTTTCCTTTTTGTCCAACTCTTAATAATTTCATAATTCTCCTTTTTGTTATTTAATTATATTGAAATCCCACCATCAACAGAAATTGTCGTACCAGTGGTAAATGTTGCATCATCACTAGCTAAATAAACCGCTACAGCTGCTATTTCTTCAGCAGTACCTAGTCTTCCCATTGGTTGTCTTGCTATAAAATCTTTTTTAGCCTGAACAGGGTCAGGACTTTGGTTAACCCTATCTTGCCAAGAAGGTGAGAAAACTGTTCCTGGTGCAATCGAATTACATCTTATATTTTGTTTAACAAAATCGGCTGCAATTGATTTAGTCAATCCAATCACAGCTCCTTTTGTTGTTCCGTAAACAAATCTATTTGGAAAACCTTTTAAACTAGAAGCGCAAGATGAAACATTGATAATGCTACCACCATTTTGTTTTACCATTAGTGGTAATATTGCTTTACACATAAAATACATAGATTTTACATTTACATCGCTTGAAAAATCCCAATCTTTTTCCTCGCAATCAAAAATAGTTCCATGATGAACAAATCCAACTGCATTAAATAAAACATCTACTTTATCTAAAGATTTAGTAAAATTTAAAATTGCATTATTATCAGTTGAGTCCAAAGTTTTCACTTCAATACTAGGAAATTCTTTATTTAAATCAGCTAAGGTTTTTTCATTTAGGTCTGTCGCAATAACATTTGCTCCTTCGTTATGAAATGCAATGGCTGTTGCTTTACCAATCCCCTGTCCTGCCGCAGTGACCACAATTTTTTTACCTTCTAATCTTTTGCTCATTTTTTATTCATCCTTTCAATTTCCATATACAGTGAGCTATGATCTTTATCTCCATGACCATTTTCAACTAAAGTTTTATACATTTCTTTAACTAAATTTGAAATAGGTAAATGAGTATTAAAATTGTTTGCACAATCTAAAATATTATTCATATCTTTTAAATGGGTAGAAGTTTTTCCTTTTGGACTAAAATTTTTTTCAATCATTCTTTTTCCATGAGTTTGTAAAATTTTACTATCTGCCCAACCACCAGATAAAGCACTAATCATTTTGACAGGATCTGCTTCTGCTTTCTCACATAAAGTTATGGCTTCGGCTACTGCACCAATTGTTAGGCCTACAATTATTTGGTTTGCAAGTTTTGATACTTGGCCACTACCTACTGGACCCACCAATGTTGGATTTCCCATTGTATTCAAAATTTCACTCGCTCTATTGAAAACATCTTGCTCACCTCCAACCATAATTGCTAATGATCCCTCCTCTGCACCAATGGTTCCACCTGATACAGGTGCATCAAGATAATTTATATTTTTTGATTTTAGATTATTTCCATGATTAGTTGCTGTTGATGGTTTTACTGAGCTCATATCAATTATTGTAGCTTCTGATTTTAAACCTCCCAAAAAGTCAGAGCTGCTCATGATCTCATCAACGGCAGTATCGTCTGTTAGCATTGTAATGACTACATCACTATCACTTACAGCCTCTTTAATTGAATTTGATATCTTTGCACCGTGATCTTTTAAAGGAACAGCTTTATTTTTAGATCTGTTAAAAGCTTTTAAATTATATCCTGCTTTTAATATATTTTTAGCCATTGGTAGGCCCATAAGACCTGTCCCAATAAAACCAATTCTCATCATTATTTTGTTTTAAATTCGTGGAAATTTTGTGTCATTGTCTCAGGGAAAAACATTACACATGCAAGTACAATCAACTGAATTACGATAAATGGAGCAAAACCTCTAAATATATCTGTTAAAGATATATGTGGTGGTGCAACAGACTTTAAATAAAAAGCTGCAGGACCAAATGGAGGACTTAAAAATGAAACTTGCATATTCACACAAAATAAAATTCCAAACCAAATTGGATCAAATCCAAGCGCAATAACAATTGGGAGAAATACTGGCATTGCTAGTAAGACAATCCCAACCCAATCCATAAATGCTCCCATTATCAAAAACATTATTTGCATCATAAAAATTAGATACATTGGTTTTAAATCATAAGCTAAGATAGTCTCTGCTACATATTTTGGACCTCCAGCAAGAGAGTAGGCACCTGCTAAAACTGTTGCACCAAAGGTAATAGTTAAAATAGTTCCTGATGCTTTAAAGGTTCTAGTTAATGCATCTTTAAATAAAAACCATGTTAATTCTTTTCTGGCAAAAATTATAATTAACGTAGCAACTACACCCATTCCAGCTGCTTCTGTAATTCCAGTTATTCCTGAATAAATTGAACCTAAAACAATTATCACTATTCCTATTGGTGGTAAAAGACCTGGAAGATATGACATTTTTTCTTTTAAAGTTAAAGGCGCTTCATCGCTTAATGGTGCAAGATGTGGTTGTAATCTTGTTCTAATTAAAATGTAAGTAATGATTAAACCTGAAATCATTAAACCTGGAACAATTGCTTCTTGGAACAACATTGTTATAGATGTTTCTGTTGTTAAACCATAAATGATTAAAACAATAGAGGGTGGGATCATTGTTCCTAATGAACCCGAAGCACAAATAATTCCAATGGACATATCTTGATCATATTTTAATCTCAACATTTGAGGTAGTGCGATCAATCCTAATAGAACTATTTCTCCTCCAATAATTCCACTCATTGCAGCCATAATTGTTGCCATGATGGCAGTAACTACACCTACTCCACCTCTTGTTTTTCTCAACCACGCATTTAAAGCATCATATAAATCTCTTGCTATATTCGAGCGTTCAAGCAAGGAAGCCATAAATATGAATAAAGGTACTGATAAAAAAGAATAAGTAACCACAAGAGAATAATATCTTGAAAGTAAAATACCTAACGCATGCTCACCAATATAGAGAAATACTAATACCGCACCCATAAAACCTGAGGCAAAACCCATTGGAACACCAATAGATATAAGAATTAATAAACCAACTATAAGTATTAATGAAAGTGATCCTATTTCCATTTTATTTTAACTCTTTAGAAGGGTCGTATTGTTTTTCTTTAGGATTTCTCCAATCAATAATTAAATTATTTACAGATTGAACGGCAATAAGAAATACACATAAAAGTGTAAGAGGCTTCATAGTAGCAGGAATAGGTGGATCCCAATATGTTGCAAATCTCTCCCAGTTTACAAATGATCTAACCGCATCTTCCATACCTCCATAAATTACAGCAGCTGCAAAAAGCACAATAATAATTGTGCTAATTAAATCAAAAATTCTCTGAGTTGGTCGACTGACCCAATCATATAGTAATACTATTCTAATATGGCTTCTTAACCTTGTAGCATAAATTCCGCCAACTAAATAACAAACACCAGCCAGCCATAAGCATAATTCATTGGCCCATAAGGTTGGTTTAAAAACTACGTACCTCATAAAAATTTCATACATCATGACAAGCACGATTATGGGAATCAAATACTTGATCGTATGACTTAAAAATAAAGAAATTCTATCAATCCAATTTATTGGGAAATCATCTTTGCTTGCAACTTTTTCATTTTGTTCTTGTAATTGTTTGTCAAGCATAAGCTAAAAATTTTTAAATTAAAAAGAAGGGCCTTTTTAGGCCCTTCAAGATTTTAATATGTTTTACTTATAGGATACCGTTAGCTTTCATATAAGCTGTATGTATATCTATAAGAGCATCTGCTTCAGGAGATTTTTTTCTCCACTCTTCCCAAGCACCAAGAGCTGCTTGTCTAAATTTAGCTCTATCCTCTTTTGACCAGTCATGAAGAGTAACGCCCATTTCTTTCAAAGCTTTAACAGCTTCTGCGTTTTTTCTTTCCACTAAACTTGTGATAGTTCTTCCACAAATTTCAATAGCAGCTTTCATTGCACCTTTTTCATGAGGTTTTAACTTGTTCCATACTTTAGTATTACAAGCTAAATGGTCAGCTGGCATAGAGTGGAAACCTGGGTATGTAGCATATTTATTTTGCTCATAGTGTCCACCTGCATAATTAGTTGCTAAAGATGAATAGTCAGCACCATCAATTAGACCTGTTTGTAAAGCAGTTGGAACTTCACCAAAATCCATAACTATTGGCTTCGCACCTAATGCTGTAAAGATCATACTTTCCATTCCTGGAGGTGATCTAAATTTAAAGTCTTTGATAGATGCAACATCTGGAATTGGTTTACTAGATATTAGAGACTCATGTCCTGGTATCCACCAACCAATTAAAGTCATTCCATATTTATTATAAAGGGCATCAACAGCTTCTTGAGCTCCTGGGAACTTTAAGAAATCATATTGTTGATATGGGTTATCATATCCACCCATTACATCACCTGCGAATTGAAACGCTGCATTTTTACCAGTTTGGTAACCAGCACCAGTCATATCACAATCGATAATTCCAGTTTGAGCAGAGTTAAATACCTCAGCAGATTTTCCTGTTACAGAAGATGAGTAGAACATTTCTACTTTTAAGCTTCCACCAGAAAACATTTCTACGTTTTTAGCAAATTGAGCTGCAACTTCACCATTCGGTGAGCTAGCAGTAAAGTGTGTTTCAATCTTTAAAGTCTTTGCATTCGCAGAGCCAAATAAAGCAACTGAAACAATAGCTACTGCAGCTATAGTTTTTGATATTAATTTAAACATTATCTTCCTCTCGTTTATGTTTTTTTATAAATTTAAACATAAATGAAATTTGTTTTCAACACATGGGGACAAATTTGTATTTATAAATTATATATAAATTTTAACTTACAACTTTTAGTTGAGCTAAATTACTTTTGAAATAAGTGGTTTATTGTTGAAAAAACAATAAATATTATCAACAGCCATCATGCTCATTGCTAACCTTGTTTCATGAGTAGCACTCCCGATATGGGGTAAAACAAAACAATTATCTAATTTTAAATATCTTTTATCTAAATTTGGCTCATTGTTAAAAACATCAAGACCTGCAGCATAAATTTTTTTATTTTCTAACGCATCAAGTAATGCGTCATCATCTATTGTTGATCCTCTTGAAGTATTAATAACTACTGCATGTTTAGGTAATAAACTCAGTGTTGATGCATTTAGAATATGTTTTGTGTCTGGTGTAGCTGGTGTATGGATACTTACAAAGTCACACTCAGGTAACATTGAATTTAAATCTGAATAATATTTAGCGTCATCCTCTAATTCTTCTGAGAGTTTATTTCTGTTATAATAAATAATTTTCATACCAAATGCTTTGGCACTTTTTGCTGCTATTCTTCCTATTCTTCCCATCCCAATGATTCCAATTATTTTCGTATTTATAATTAACAATAGTAAATATAAAACTTCTGAATAAATACTTTTAAAATGAAGAAAATTTTTTTGGTTTATGGGCACTATGATGACAATTCTTTTAACGCTGCAATAAGAGATGAGTTTATAAAACAATCAAAAATTAAAGGAAACCGAGTAGACATAATTGATCTATATAAAGAAAAATTTAATCCTGTTTATGCTGGTGAAGAACCAGATCAAGAAGTTCTTGATCATAGAAAAAGAATAGAGAATGCAGATACAATTGTATTAATTGCACCTATTTGGAATTTTAGAATGCCAGCGATTGTTGAAGGATGGATAGATAAAGTTTTAGCTCCTCCATGGGCATTCAGATTTAAACAGTTGGTTGGAAATTATGGTTATCCAATTGGTAATCTGAAAGATAAAAAAGCAATAATTTTTTGTACCTATGGATCACCACGTTTAGCTATTACTACTTTTTTTTTAAACCTTCCAATTAGAAGATTGAAAAGAGGAGTTTTTCATATGTGTGGCATATATAACATTATCTATAGAAGATATTTTGCAGTACCATTTGTCAGCGATTCAAAAAGACAAGAATTTTTAAATGATGTCAAAAAAACTGCAAACAATATTTAGTGCTTTAACTTATTTGTTAATATTTACTTCTTTATCAAATGCAGAACTATTAAATCCTAGTAGAGCTATAACTCCAAAAGAAGTCATAAAAATTCAGCTTGAGGGACTGCAAAAGAATGATAACAAATATCTAGATAGTGGTATCGAGCAGACCTGGAATTTTGCCCATCCAAATAACAAAAGAGTTACAGGCCCATTAAATAATTTTAAGAAAATGATTAAAAGTCCTTCTTATCAAATGATGATTGATCATTTAAGCCATACTATTACTAAAGTTGATAGTAACGATAAAATGGCACAATTTGAGGTAATTATTCTTGATAAAAATAAAATTTATCACAAATTCAATTGGCAAGTTGAAAAATATAATTTAGATGGTGATTTAAAAGACTGTTGGCTTACGACTATGGTTTCAAATCCAATTCCCCTAGGAAGTTCAATCTGATAAACCTCAATTACATTTTTGTATCGAAATAAATGAAAATTTAGTAGAAATCGCTTAATGAAAACAAAAACTAAAGTTGTAGTAGTAGGTGGTGGAGTGGTAGGTGTAAGTGCTCTTTATCATCTCGCAAAAAAAGGTTGGTCTGATGTTGTTTTGGTTGAGAGAAAAGAATTAACTTCAGGTTCTACTTGGCATGCTGCAGGTTTACTACCTTTGTTTAATATGAGTTACTCTGTTGGACAACTCCACAAGTATGCAGTTAATCTTTATAAAACTTTAGAAGAAGATACTGGAAAGAATGTCGGATTTAGTGTTGTTTCAAATATTCGATTAGCTAGTACTAAAGATAGAATGGATGAGTATCACCAATATGCTGGTGTTGCAAAAACCATTGGAGTTGATGTAAAATTTTTATCTCCCAAACAAGTAAAAGAAATTTGGCCATTGTGTCATACAGATGATTTAGTTGGTGCAATACAACACCCAGAAGATGGATATATTCAGCCTGCTGATTTAACTCAAGCTTTAGCAACTGGTGCAAGAAATAGAGGCGCAGAGATTTATAGAAATACAGCTGTAATAAGCATGAAACAAACAAAAGATGGCTGGATAGTAGAAACAGATAAAGGTTCAATTGAATGCGAACATGTAATTTCATGTTCTGGTAATTTTGCAAGACAAACTGGTGAAATGGTAGGTTTAGATATTCCAGTAATTCCAGTTGAACACCAATATATTGTAACCGAACCTCATCCTGAAATTCAAAAAAGAAAAAAAGAAGGTCTTCCTGAAATGGGAGTTCTAAGAGATAGTGATAGTCGATGGTACATGCGAGAAGAAGCAGGTGGATTGATATTAGGACCTTATGAAGATGGTGCACCAGCTTGTTATGTTGAGGGTCCATCAAAAAACTCAGAGTACGAATTGTTTCAAGAAGATCTTGATAGATTAGCGCCGCATATTGAGGGAGCAATTCACCGTGTGCCTGCTTTTGGAGAAGTAGGTGTAAAAAAAGTTTATAATGGAGCAATCTGTTACACACCTGATGGAAATCCAATAGTTGGTCCAGCTTGGGGATTAAAGAATTTTTGGATTAATGAAGGACACAGTTTTGGGATTACTGCTGCAGGTGGAGCTGGTTGGCAATTAGCAGAATGGATTATAGATGGCGAACCTACTATTGATATGTTGGGAGTTGAACCAAGACGTTATGGAAATTATGCAACTAAATCGTATTTAAAAGCTAAAAATGAGGAGGCGTATAGTCATGTTTTTATCACTCATTATCCTGATGAAGAAAGACCAGCAGCCAGACCTTTAAGAACAGCACCTTGTTATGAAAGAATGAAAAATTTAGGAGCAGTTTTTGGACAAAAATTTGGTTGGGAAAGACCAAATTTTTTTGCAACGGATGGTATGGAACAAAAAGATGATTGGTCGTTTAGACGATCAAAATGGTTCGATGCAATCAAAAAAGAGTGTCAAAATGTTAAAGAAAACGTTGGTTTGTTAGATATGACAGCATTCGCCAAATGCAGAATAAGAGGACCTAAAGCTGAAGAATTTTTAGATTTTTTAGTTGCAAACAAATTACCAAAAAAAACTGGCAGAATAAATTTATGTCATGCTCTAAATACAAAAGGAGGTGTTCATTCAGAATTTACAATTATGAAAGAGGCAGAAAACTCTTATTACCTTGTTTCTGCAGGAGCAAATTTAAGATTAGATCATGATTGGATACAAAAGTGGATGCCAACTGATGGCTCAGTGATATTTGAAGATTTAACTAATAGTACGGGTGTACTTGTGGTTGCTGGTCCAAAAGCAAGAGATTTGATGCAAAAAGTTTCTACCGATGATTTTTCAAATGAAAATTTTAAATGGTTAACTGCTAAAAAAGTTAATGTTGGTCATGCTCCAGTTAATGCAATGAGAGTAAATTTCGTTGGTGAACTAGGCTGGGAATTGCATCACCCAATTGAATATCAAAATCATATTTTTGATAAATTAATGGATGCAGGTAAGGAATTAGGAATAAAACCTTTTGGCATAAGAGCTATGAATAGTTTAAGATTAGAAAAATCATATAAACTTGTAGGCACAGAGTTATCAATTGAATATTCACCTTACGAATCTGGGTTGGATAGATTTATTCATCCTAACAAAGGTAATTTTGTTGGATTAGAAGCCTTAAATAAATGGAGGGAGAAGGGATTCGATAACAAATTAGTTACTCTTGAGGTCCATAATACAAAAGATGCTGATGTGTTAGGGAATAATCCTATATATAAAGATAGCAAAGTTGTTGGAAGAGCAACTGGGGGTGAGTTTGGTTTTAGATTAGATAAATCAATAGCATTAGCAATGGTTAAACCTGATTTTGCAAACGTGGGTGACAAATTACAAGTTGATATCTTAGGAGAAATGTATGAAGCTACTGTATTAGAAGATAGTCCATACGATAAAGAAAATAATTTGTTGAGAGCATAATGAAAATTTTAGTCGCTGTAAAAAGAGTAATTGATTACAATGTTCAAATAAGAGTTAAAGACGACGGATCAGGTGTAGTTACAGATAATGTTAAAATGTCGACTAATCCACCAGATGATAATGCTATAGAGGAAGCGGTCAAAATAAAAGAAGCAGGTAAAGCAACAGAGATCGTTGCAATAACAGTAGGAGAAGAAAAAGCTCAAGAGACTGTTAGAAAAGCTTTGGCAGTTGGAGCAGATAAAGGAATTCATGTAAAGACAGAGGGAGCATTAGAGCCTTTGGCTGTTTCAAAAATTATCCAAAAAATTGTTGAGAAAGAAAAACCAGATTTAGTTTTTATGGGTAAACAAGCAATAGATGATGATTGTAATCAAACAGGACAAATGCTAAGTGCTTTACTAAATTGGCCACAAGCAACTTTTGCATCAAACATAGAAGTAAAAGATAATTCTTTAGAGGTTACTAGGGAAATTGATGAAGGTCTTGAAACTGTTGAAATAAATATTCCAGCAATTGTAACCTGTGATTTAAGATTAAATGAGCCTAGATATGCATCATTACCGAACATTATGAAGGCAAAGAAAAAACCTATAGAGGAAATAAAAGTTTCAGATTTTGGAATTGATATAACACCAAGGGTTCAGCAATTAAAAGTTGAGGAACCACCAAAAAGAAAAGCAGGTATTAAAGTGGCAAATGTAGCTGAATTGGTTCAAAAATTAAAAAATGAGGCAAAAGTTTTATAATGTCAGTCTTACTTATCGCAGAACATAATAATAAAGATTTAAGGCCTTTTACATTAAACGCAGCAACAGCTGCTTCTCAAATTGATAAAGATGTTCATGCAGTAATTATCGGTCAAAATACTGAAACTGCTGCTAAAAAACTATCAGAATTACCAGTGGTTAATAAAGTAATTAGTATAGAAGCACCACATTATGAAAATTTTACAGCAGAAAATTTTGCACCAGCAATAGTTAAACTTGCAGAAAATTATTCACATATTGTTTGTTCTGCAAACACATTTGGAAAAAATTTAATGCCAAGAGTTGCGGCTCATTTAGATACTTCTCAGGTCAGCGATATTATAAAAGTTATATCACCTGATACTTTCTTAAGACCCATTTACGCAGGAAACGCTTTTGCAACAGTAAAAACAAATGATGTCAAGAAGTGTATAACTATAAGACCCACATCTTTTGAACCTTGTGAAAGTTCTGGAGGCACTGCAACAATTGAAAAAGGAGAGGCTGTTGAAGAATTTACAAATACAAAATTTATTAAGAGAGAAGAAATAAAATCTGACAGACCTGAACTAGGAACTGCAAGAATAGTCGTCTCAGGTGGTAGAGGGATGCAAAGTGGAGATAATTTTAAATTAATAACAGAAGTTGCAGACAAATTAGGAGCAGCGATTGGTGCATCAAGAGCTGCTGTAGATGCAGGTTACATAAGCAACGATCATCAAGTTGGTCAAACTGGTAAAGTTGTTGTGCCAGATTTATATATTGCGATTGGAATTTCAGGGGCAATCCAGCACTTAGCAGGAATGAAAGAGAGTAAAGTAATTGTCGCAATCAATAAAGATGGAGAGGCTCCAATATTTAGTGTTGCAGATTATGGCCTTGAAGCTGACCTATTTGAAGCACTTCCACAGTTCATGGAAGAGCTGAACAAATTAAACACTATACAAAAATAATCCTTACAGTTAAAAACTAGTTTATGTCTAGGGAATCAATGGAATATGATGTTGTGATTATTGGTGGTGGGCCATCAGGCTTATCAACAGCAATAAAACTAAAACAATTAGATCCAAATTTAAATGTTTGCTTACTAGAAAAAGCTTCAGAAATTGGAGCACATATTTTAAGTGGCAATGTTTTTGAGACACGTGCATTAGATGAATTATTACCTAATTGGAGAGAATTAAACTCACCAATAAAAACTAAGGTAACAAAAGAAAAATTTTTATTTTTAGGAAAAACAAAATCCTTAAACTGGCCAACCTGGTTGCTTCCCGCAGTTCAAAAAAATCATAAAAATTATATTATTAGTTTAGCAAATTTATGCAGATGGCTTGCTGAGCAAGCAGAAAATTTAGGTGTAGAAATTTTTCCAGGATTTCCAGCAAGTGAAATTTTATACAACGATGACGGATCTGTAAAAGGAGTTGCTACTCAAGATATGGGTATAGATAAAGAAGGAAATAAAAAAGATAGTTTTGAACCAGGTATTGAGCTATTGGGAAAAGTTACAGTATTTGCGGAAGGCTGCAGAGGCCATCTTGGAAAAGAATTAATTCAAAAATTTGAATTAAATAAAGGAAAAGATCCACAACAGTACGGGATTGGGTTTAAAGAAATTTGGGAAATTGATGAGAAAAATCATGAAGAAGGTCTAGTAATGCACACAGCTGGATGGCCATTAGATAACAACACCTACGGTGGAAGTTTTATATATCATGCAGAAAATAAACAGGTTTTCTTAGGATATGTAATTGGTTTAGATTATAAAAACCCTCATTTATCTCCATACGATGAGTTTCAAAGATTTAAAACTCATCCAGCTGTTAGGAAAATTATAGAAGGTGGAAAAAGAATTTCATACGGTGCAAGAGCTTTAATTGAGGGAGGTTTTCAGAGTCTACCTCAGATGTTTATGCCGGGAGCATTATTAGTTGGCTGTGATGCGGGAACTTTAAATATGCCAAAAATTAAAGGCTCTCACACAGCTATGAAAAGTGGGATAATAGCTGCTGAAACCATAAATGAGCATTTAAAAGATAAACAAGATTTGTCTATATTTGAACAAAAATTTAAAAATAGTTGGCTTTATAAAGAATTGTTTGAGGCAAGAAATGTCAAACCAAGTTTTAGTTGGGGATTAATATTAGGAATAATATTTACAGGTATAGATCAAATTTTATTTAGAGGAAAAATGCCTTTTACTCTTAAGCATAAGCATGCTGATCATGAGACCTTAAAACCAGCTAAAGATATGCCAAAAATAGATTATCCAAAATATGATAATGTTTTAACTTTTGACAAAACTAGCTCTGTTTACTTAACAGGCACAAATCATGCAGATAATCAGCCAGTTCATTTGAAACTTAAAGACCCTAATTTACCAATTAATTATACACTTGAAAAGTTTGACGAACCTGCTCAAAGATATTGTCCTGCAGGTGTTTATGAAGTTCAAAAGGAAAATGAAGTAAATAAGTTTGTAATTAATTCGCAAAATTGTATTCACTGTAAAACTTGTGATATCAAAGAACCTTCACAAAATATTATTTGGGTAACTCCTGAGGGTGGAGGTGGACCTAAATACGGGAATATGTAAATTAAGATAAATCTATTGCAAACTTTTTCAATGTTTCAATAGGAACATATTTTAAAGTATTTTGATGAGTTCTTTTCAAAAAAATAGGGCAAGCTTTATCAGCTTCAATTGCTCTTGCATACCAACTAGCGCATAAACACCATCCATCACCATCTTTTAACCCAGGAAATCCAAACTCTGGATGAGGTGTGATTAAATCATTACCTGCATCTTTTAACCATTCTAAACATTCAGTTGTTACTTTTGCACAAACTGTATGCACTCCATGATCATTTTCATCAGTATTACAACATCCATCTCTTAACCATCCAGTTAAAGGATCATTAGAGCATTCTTCCAGATCTTCACCTAGGACATTTTTTTGTTTTTCTTTCATTTAAATCTTAGTTGGATTTGGTTGATCTTTATAAACTTCTTCAGGATCAAATTTTTTTTCTTTTTCTAAAAACTTCATTTCAACTTTACGACCATTTATAATTGGACCTGTTGGAATTGATCTATAAAAACATGATCGATAACCAACATGGCAACTAGCTCCATCTCCAATATCAACAGTTAACCAAATAGAGTCTTGATCATCATCAATTCTGATTTCAGTAACTTTTTGTGTAAATCCACTAGTCTTACCTTTGTGCCAAATAGCTTTTCTAGATCTACTAAAATAGTGAGCCTCCCTAGTTTCTATAGTTTTTTTTAATGCTTCAACGTTCATATAACCATGCATTAAAATATCTTTTGTTTGAGAACACATAGTAATTACAGGAATTAAGCCATCATTATCAAATTTCGGTGATAAAAGATTTCCTTCTTCAATTTCCTGCACATTTTCTCTTTTTTTGAACATATGTAGTGACTATTTAGCATAAATCTCACTATATTAAATATTTTAAAATTAAGTAATTACTGTATAAAAAGGCGCTATGAAATTAGTAAAAGATACCGACAATAAAATTATTGAAACAAGCGAAGTTACCGACAGAGAAGCTGAACAGGCTTTCAAAACTATTCTGACTTGGTTGGGCGAAGATCCTAACAGGGAAGGTCTTTTAGAAACTCCAAAAAGAGTGATGAAGGCCTATAAAGAATACTTTGGTGGCTACAAAGTTGATCCAGATAAAATTTTAGATAAAACTTTTGGGGATGTTGATGGATATGACGACATGGTTATTCAAAAAAATATTTCAGTTCAGAGTCATTGTGAACACCATATGGCTCCAATTATTGGAAAAGCTCACGTTGCTTATATTCCGAAAGAAAGAGTTGTAGGATTAAGTAAACTAGCCAGAGTTGTAGAGGTATTTTCAAAAAGACTACAAACGCAAGAAAGATTAACAATGCAAATAGCTAAGACTTTAATGGAGTCTCTAGATGCGAAAGGTGTAGCTGTTACAATAGACTCTACTCATCAATGTATGACAATGAGGGGAATAAAAAAAGAACAAGCAACAACTGTAACAAATTATTACTTAGGCCAATTTAAAGAAGACCTAAGTTATCAAAATAGATATTTAAGATTTATAAGTATACCAAAAGATTAAAGTGTCTGAACAATTCAAAGCATTAATCGTAAATCAAGAAGGCGAAAATTTTACGAGAGAAGTTAAATCAATTGATAAAAGCTTCTTAAAACATGGAGATGTAACTGTTCAAGTAGATTACTCTGATTTAAATTTTAAAGATGGAATGATTCTAAAAAATGGTGGAAGATTAGTAAAAGAATTTCCTCACATTCCAGGAATAGATTTTGCAGGTAAAGTTTTAGAAAGTGAAAACCCTAATTTTAAAGAAGGTGATGAAGTAATTTTAACAGGCTTTAGAGTAGGTGAAATTTTCTATGGTGGTTACTCACAAATAGCAAAAGTAAATTCAGATTTTTTGGTAAAAAAACCTGACAACTTAACAACTAAGCAAGCAATGATTTTAGGAACTGCAGGCTTCACTTCATTAATGAGTGCTTTTGCAATTCAAGCAAGGGAAAGTATTTTATTAGGTGAAAAAGTTAATGATGTATTAGTAACTGGTGCTACGGGGGGAGTTGGAAGTGTAGCAATTATGGCTTTAACAAAATTAGGATACAACGTAACTGCAGTTACAGGAAAAGATTCTAAGTCAGATTATTTAAAGTCTCTAGGTGCTAAAAACATTGTAAATAGAGCTGAATTTGACAAAGATCCAAGACTTATAGACAAAGGATTATGGGACGGAGTAGTAGACACTGTTGGTGGAAAAATTTTGGCAAATGCAATTGTTCAAACCAAACCTAATGGAATTGTAGCGGTTTGCGGCAATGCAAATAACAACGAGTTAAATACAAGTGTTATACCATTCATGTTAAGAGGTATTAAGCTATGGGGTATGGACTCAGCTAATTGTAGCATCAAGAGAAGAGAATTTATTTGGGGCGAAGCTTCAAATTTAATTGACTTTGATTTGTTAGAAAAATCAATCTTAACTGTTGGTTTAGAGGAATTGATAGAAACTTACCCAAAAATTTTAAAAGGTGAAATTTCTGGAAGAGTATTAGTGGATTTAAATAAATAATGGATTGGGATAAATTAAAAATTTTTCATGCAGTGGCAGAAGCTGGTAGCTTCACAAATGCTACTGTTAATTTAAATCTAAGTCAATCTGCAATAAGCAGACAAATACAATCTTTAGAACAAGATTTAAAAGTACAATTGTTTGAGAGACATGCTAGAGGTTTAACTCTTACTGAAAATGGGGAATACGTTTTTAAAACAGCTCATGAAGTAATTAGTAAACTTAAAGAAGTTGAAACATCTTTAGGAGATCAAAAAAATAAACCTACAGGTAAATTAACAATTACAACAGTTAGAAGTTTTGGAACTCATTGGTTAACACCTAGGATTCGGGAATTTATGACTTTAAATCCTGAAATTGAGATAGAATTAGTTTTTGACGATAAGGAATTGGACTTGAGTACTCGTCAGGCAGACATAGGTATTTTTATGAGAAGACCCAAACAGCTTAATTATATTCAAAAAAAGTTAGTTGATATTAAGTACTATATCTATGGTTCAAGTAAATATTTAGAGAAAAATGGTATGCCAAAAACTGTAAATGATTTGAACAAACATAAGTTTATTTCATTTGGAAAAGGTGCACCATCACCAGTATATAATCCTGATTGGGCTTTAAAGACAGGTATGCATGATGGAAAAAAAAGAAAATCTGTTATGAAAGTTAATAGTGTAAGTGGCTTATTATACGGTGTTGAGTCTGGTGTGGGGCTAGCTGCACTCCCCGAGTATTTAGTATCAAGTTCAAGCAATATTATAAAAGTACTGCCTAAAGTAGAAGGACCAATTACAGAGGCACATTTCGTTTACCCTCAATCCCTAAAAAATACCGCTAGAGTTCAAGCTTTTAGGAATTTCTTATTCAGTAAGATTGGTGACTGGAAATAATCCTTAAAAGACAAATATTTTTCTTTAATTTCGAAAAAATCGTTAAAAACTGCGACATAATATGCGATTGATAATCATTCGCATTGAGAATAATTCTCATTCGCAAATAAACAAAAACATTAAGGGAGATATGAGAAAAATATCAATTATAGCATTAGTATTTTCTGTATTTGCATCATCTATCGCGATTGCAAATGAAGTTAATATATTTAATGCAAGACACTATAAAGCCGACGCTGAGCTTTATGGAAAATTTACTAAAGCAACAGGAATTAAAGTAAATTTAATCAATGGTAAATCAGGTGCTTTAGAGAAAAGAATCATTAGCGAAGGCGCAGATTCATCTGCCGACTTATACATCACAGCAGATGCTGGAAGATGTGGTGCCATGGATGCAAAAGGTCACCTTCAACGTGGCTTATCATCTGAAGCTATAAGAGCTGCTGTTCCAAAAAGCTTTAGAACAACTAAATGGGTTGGAATAGCAAAAAGAGCTAGAATAATTTATTATTCACCTGAAAGAGTTACTGGCGCTGAGTTATCTGGAATGTCTTATGAAGGTCTAGCTGATCCAAAATGGAAAGGTAGATTAGTAATTAGAAAATCTAGTAATATTTATAATAAATCTCTTGTGGCTTCATTAATTGAAAATAATGGAAAAAAAGCTACAGCTGAATGGGCAAAAGGAGTTGTTGCAAATATGGCTAGAGACTCTAAAGGAAACGATAGAGCTCAGATAATGGCAGTAGCAGCAGGAGAAGCTGATATTGCAGTAGCTAACACTTATTATTTAGCTCTAATGTTATCTGGTAAAAAAGGTGCAGAGCAACAAGAAGCAGCTAAAAAAGTAAAAGCTTTCTTTCCTAATCAAAATGGTAGAGGAACGCATATGAATGTTAGTTGTGCAGCTCTAGTAAAAGGAGCACCCAATAAAGATAATGCAATTAAACTTGTAGAGTTTTTATTAACTCCAGAGTCTCAAGAGCACTTCACTAACAACACATTTGAGTTTCCAATGATTGAAGGTGTTTCACCAAGTCCATTAGTAGTAAATAATCTAGGATTAGATTTTCAACAAGATATGAATACTAAACTAGCTTCTTACGGAAAAAATCAAGCAGCAGCATTAGAAGTAATGACTGCAGCAGGTTGGAAGTAATAAATAAGTGAAAAAGAATTTATTTAGTTTTGATACAAATAATTCTTCTGATGTGAGCGGTTCACAAGTGGGTCAGATAACATGTGAACCATGCTCGTTGGAAGTTAAAAAAATCAAAAATAAAATAAATAATAGAAAATTATCAGATATTAAAGATCATGAGGTCATTTCAGTCCTCACCCCCTTTAATAATTGACATAATTTTTCTTTTTAATGATTGTGCCCAACTCTAAAATCAGGATTTTTACCCTTTCCTAAATTAGTTTTGGGCATAAAAAAAATTTACTATAGAGGCTGCAATGATTGAAGGATTTAAAATACCAAATGTAACATTTAAGGTCAGAGAAGGTGATACTGCTGAAAATCAAGAAACTTGTTCAGTTGGGGGAAAATGGATTGAAAAAAATACAGATGATTTTTTTAAAGGAAAGAGAGTAATTTTATTTAGCCTTCCAGGTGCTTTTACACCCACATGTTCATCTCAACAATTACCTGGATTTGAAAGTAACTTTACTAAGATTAAAGACCTTGGAATTGATGAAGTTTACTGCTGCTCAGTTAATGACTCTTATGTAATGAATGAGTGGGCAAAAAAAATGGGCATTTCCAACATAAAATTAATACCAGATGGTTCAGGACTATTTACCAAATATATGGGCATGCTTATCGCAAAAGATCATAATGGATTTGGTCAAAGAAGCTGGAGATATATGGCTGTAATTAAAGATGGGATAGTTGAAAAATGGTGGCAAGAACCAGGAATTAATAATTCAGGATCTGATGATGATCCTTATATAGAGACTACACCTGAAAATAGTATTATTTATTTATCATCAACAAAGTAAAGTTATATTAAAAAGATAATTTTATATTATAAACCCACTATGTTTAAGAGCTTAAATATTTGGTTTATATCCTCATTACTAGTTTCTATAAGTGTATTAATTCCTATAGTTACTGTTTTTTACAGTTTTTTTGAGGACACATCTAATTATTTTACCATTCTTAAAGAAACCTTTCTTTTAGAATATATTTCTAATTCATTAGTTTTGTTAATCTCGGTTTTAGTTTTAACATTTATAATAGGAACTCTATCAGCTTATTTAGTTTCATTTTATATATTCCCATTAAGTAATTTTTTTAAGTGGGCTTTAATATTATCTTTCGCAGTTCCTCCATATATTTATGCTTACTCACTAACAGCTTTTTTTTGAAAATTATGGAACCTTGTATTCAATTTTAAAAAATTTATTTGGACCAGGAAATTACAACCAGCATATTCCAAAATTCGATGGTTTGTTTGGAGCTGTTCTTTCACTTTCATTTTCTTTGTTTGCTTATGTATATATTCTGACAAGGGCATCATTCTTATATCAGTCACAAAACCTAATTGATTTAGGAAGGAGTTTGGGATTTTCAAAATTTAAGTCTTTATATTCTTTAATTTTACCAGCCGCTAGACCCGCTATAGTAGCTGGTTTATCTCTCGTAGCGATGGAAACTTTAGCTGAATTTGGTGCAGTTGATTTTTTTTCAATTAACACTCTAACTACTGGAATTTATAATTCATGGATAGCGTTTGATGATTTAGCTTTTTCGAATAGATTATCTTTTTTTCTTTTAATATTTATTTTTGCACTTTTTATTTTAGAAAATTTATCTAGAAAAAGAGCAAAATATCACTCCAATACAAAAGGTGGTTTTAAGCAAAAAGAAAAAATACAGCTTTCTGGAATTAAAGCGTTTAACGCATTTTTTGTTTGTTTTATTATATTCTTTTTAAGTTTTTTATTCCCTTTGAGCCAAATGTTATATTGGACAATCAAATTTCCTGAAAACTTTTTTGATCTTCAAGTAGTTACTCTAACTTTAAATACAATTTATTTAGTATTTTTATCAAGCATCGTTTTGATAATTTTTTCTCTTATTTCAAATTATGGAAACAGAGTTTCAAAAAATAAAGCTTTAAATATTTTATCTACTCTATCTATTTCTGGTTACGCAATTCCAGGGGTTATTCTAGCTGTAGCTTTCATAACTTTTATAGCATGGTTTGATGAAAATATTGTTCAAGCCCTAGGCTTCTTGTCTATAAAAAAAATGTTTATAGGATCTGTCCTTGGTTTAGTTCTAGTTTATTTTGTAAGATTTTATTCTTTGGCATTTAATGGAATAAAATCTGGATATGAAAAAATTAATATCTCTGTTGATGAAAGTTCTTATCTTCTTGGTTATTCTAAACAAAAAACTTTCACGAATATTCATGTTCCCTATCTAAGAAATTCACTTTTATTCGTCTTAATCTTAATTTCTCTTGAAATTATAAGAGAACTTCCAATTACACTGATTTTAAGACCATTTAACTTTGAAACATTTGCAACAACAGCATATATATCAGCATCTGAGGATTTACTAGAGGCAGCTGCAGTACCATCTTTATTTTTAATTTTAATTGCAACAACATTTATTATGCTTACATCTAACTATATTTTAAGGGAAAATGAGTAAAAACTTTTTAGAAATTAAAAACGTTGACTTTACAATAGGTGGGAAAACAAAGGTAAAGAATGCATCTTTTGAAATTGAAAAAGAGGGCGAAACTTTATGTATTCTTGGTCCATCTGGTATTGGAAAAACAACAATACTTAGAACTATTGCTGGATTAGAAACGATTGACAAAGGCACAATTCAATTAAAGGGTAAAATTTTATCTTCTAAAAAAGAAAATATTGAACCTGAGCACAGAAACATATCTTTAGCATTCCAGGATAACAGTCTCTTTCCACATTACACAGTTGAAAAAAATATATTGTTAGGTTCAGAGAAAAATAAGGGAAAAAGAAGAAAGAAAATAAGCTTTAAAGAAATAATAAAGTTACTAGATATCTCAAAAATATTATCTAAATTCCCACATGAGATAAGCGCAGGTGAGGCACAGAGAGCTTCCCTTGCAAGATCTCTATTAACTCAACCTGATCTTTTGTTATTAGATGAACCACTATCAAATGTTGATCAAAGTTTTAAAGAAGAAATTCAAGTAAGATTAAAAAAAATACTAAGCAGATTAAAAATAACAACTATAATAGTTACTCATGACTCTTATGAGGCTTTTTATTTAGGAAATAAATGTGCCATTATTTTAGAAGGCCAAATTAAGCAATTTGATGATCCCTACAATGTTTATCATTTCCCAAACTCTGTTGAAGTAGTGAATTTTTTAAATAGGGGAATATTAATTCCAGCTAAGGTGACAGGAGAAAATTCATTAGAAAATAAAGATTTAGGAACAATTAAAGGTAATTTTATAAAACATTACCCAAAAGGTTCTGAAGTTCAATTGTTATTACAACCTGAAGATCTTGAGCATGATGATCGAAGTAATCTTAAGTTAGAGGTTGTTGATAGAAAATTTAGAGGTACAAATTTTATTTATACTTTAAAGACTAATAGTGATTTATTGATCCCTGTTTTTGTTCATTCTCATCACGTTCATCAGCATGAAGTTGATGAAAAATTTGGCATTAAAAGACCAATTAATATTGATCATATAGTTTGTTTTTAATACAAACAAAATAAATGCTTTCAAAAAAATACTTATTTTCAAGAGGTATGCTTGATATTGCTCCTCATATGCTTTCGGTAATTCCTTTTGGAATTATTTGTGGAGCAATTGGTGTAGAACTTGGTTTTAATCCATACTTAGTTTACGCTATGTCCATCATTATATTTGGAGGAGCCTCACAAATAGTATTTTTACAATTACTATCAGGTGGAGCTTCATCTTTAGTTGCTGTTACCTCAGTAGGTGTAATCAATTCAAGACATTTGTTATATGGAGCTGTTTTATCTGAGTATTTAGAAAAATTATCTTTTATTAAGAAGCTATTAATTTCTTATGTTGTGGTTGATCAAGGATTTGCCGAGTCTAATAAATTTTTTAAAAAAAATAAAACAGAACAGTATTTGCATTATCACTTACTAGGCACAGGAGTTACAATGTGGGTTTGCTGGCAAATAGCAACTCTTGCAGGGATAATATTAGGTTCATTTGTGCCCGAAGAGCTTGGATTAAAATTTGCAATTCCCTTAACTTTTATAGCAATTGTTGTTCAAGATTTAAAAAAAATGGATCACGTGATTGTAATGTTTGTTTGCGGTATTAGTTCTTTGTTATTTTTTGAAGCACCATTTAAATCTTATATTCTTATTTCGCCTGTTATTGCCTTATTCGTTGCAGCATTATTATTGAGGTTAAAAAAATGACTTGGCTATCAATTACAATTGCTGGAATATTAACTTATTTTACTAGAATGACTATGATTGCTCTAGTTAGAAGAGATCTCCTTGGTGAAAAAATTAAAGCTGTATTAGCTTATGTTCCATCTGCAGTATTTCCTGCAATTATATTTCCTGCAATATTTATTAATGATTATGGCTCTTATATAGAAATGAATGATCCTAAAATATTTGGAGCTTTAGTTGCAATTATTGTTGGTTATTTTTCAAAAAATGTTATTGCGACTATATTCTCTGGTCTTTTATCTTATTGGATAATCATATTTGTCTTTTTATCTTAACTTTTCTCATTCTGTTAAATACAGTTAATGCATAGCTGTTTTGACCAAATATAGTTATTAAAAATCTCAATTAACTATATACGTAAATTAATTAATTAATAAATTTATATTTATTTTTAATTGACTTTCTCTCTTGTTATTTACAATTTATGCCTCTTTTTAAAAGGGGCATAACTAGATATCTCCAAGTTTAAGATTTCTAGATATATTATGGTCGATCATCTTTGGTTTTGATAAATTTAAATTGGACATAATTTCAATATATTGATCTACATTTTCTACTTGAAGTCTTGGGTTGTGTTCTTTTTCTTTGCCAATAGTACTAGATTTTTTTCCATTATAATCATGACCAGGGTAAAGAATTGTTTCTTCGGGTAATTTTAATAATTTGTGAAAAAGAGAATGATAAGCATCCTTAGAGCTACCATTTTGAAAATCAGTTCTCCCAGTCCCATTAATTAAAAGAGTATCGCCAGAGAATAAATAGTTATCCATTAAAAAACTATAACTATCTGAAGTATGACCAGGGGTAAACATTGCTCTAATTTTTAATTGGTCTATTTCGATAATCCCATCGTCTTTAAGTTTTATATCTACAGTTTCTGCGGGAGAATTTTCTCCCATAATTGTTGTACAATTTGTATTACTTTTTAGTTTTGAAGCACCAGTAATGTGGTCAGCATGAATATGAGTATCTATTACTTTCACTAGTTTTAAATCGAGTTCTTTTAAATGAGCTATATATTCATCTACATTTTCTAAAACAGGATCTATAATGATTGCTTCGCGACCTTTTGCCGAAGATATTATATAAGTATAAGTTGATGAATTTATGTCAAACAGTTGTTTAAAAATCATTTTTTATTATTATCAAATAATTATGGATAGCTCCACATTTCATTGGGCATGTAAACACACTTGGAAAAGAAGTGCAAAAAACACTGGTTGGTGTTTGTTAGGTTGCGCTATTGGTGATTTTGGAACTATATTATTTTTTCAATTAACCAAAATACCTTTTCCACTGTTAGGCATAATGATTTTAGCTATTATAAATGGATTAATTACAAGCATAATATTAGAGACTATAATTTTAATACGACAAGGTTTCTCTTTTAATGGAGCAGTAAAGACAGCATCAGGTATGAGTTTAATTTCAATGCTTAGTATGGAAATTATGATGAATTCAACAGATTATATTTTAACTGGTGGGGCAATTCTAACTTGGTGGGTTATACCTATTATGCTAATTGTAGGTTTTTTAACTCCATGGCCGTATAATTACTGGAGATTAAAAAAGTATGGAATTAACTGCCACTAAATATTTTATAGAATTTTTTTTAACAAATTTTCGTTAAAAAATAGCTTATGAACTATGACAGCTAAAATATGAAGAGAGATCAGACCTAAAATTGTATAATTTGAGAATATATGAATGTTATAAAATTGATCAGCCAATTCAAAGTTGTCTTGAATTTCAATCTCTTTGAAAAATATCACCAACGTTTCACCATTAAATAATTTTTTTAAAATACCCGAAATGGTTATCGATAAAATTGCCACATATAAAAGAACATGATTTAGTTTGGCTATAAACCTTTGACCTTTAAAAATACTTGGGTCTAATTGTGGAGTAGGGTTAAAAATTTTATTTAGTAATCTTATAATAACTAAGTAAAATATGGTTAAACCTATTATAATGTGAATATTTTCTATACTTAATCTTTCTTCCCCAAAATCAAGATCAACTAAATAGAAACCAAGAGGAATTTGAATTAGGAGCAATATTGCACTCAGCCAATGTAACAGCTTTGAAATTATACCATACTCTGTTAAGTTATTTTTCAATTTCATATAATTTTCAAATATAACATAAATAAGATTTAAAAGTAACTTGCGACATCATAAAATTAAATTATGAATAAGGGTACATTTTGTCTAATTTAATGCTCTTTAAATTTTGTTAAATATAATTCGTTTCAAATGTTAGAAAAAAATAATTTAATCAAATTAGTTATTACGTCGATATTAACCCTCTCGTTCATATATATCCTTAATTTTGTTACAGATAAAAAAGATGCTTTAGCCAATAATAACAACAAGCAAATTGTCGAAGTTTTTAAAACTCCTTCTTGTGGATGTTGTAATGGTTATGATTTATTTTTAAAAAAAAAAAATTTAAAGTAAAACGAACGGATATGGAAAATCTTCATACAATTAAACAAAAATATACTATCCCATTAGAAATGCAGTCTTGTCATACCACAATTATGGACAAATACTTTATTGAGGGTCATGTTCTAACAAAAGCCATAAATAAATTATTAAAAGAACAACCTGATATTGATGGAATAGTACTGCCTGGAATGCCTATTGGTACACCAGATATGCCAGGTGATAAGGAGGAGCCTTATGTTATTTATCAACTTATTGATGGGAAATTTTCAGTATTCATGACAATATAAAACTCATGATACAAAAAATAAAAATAATAAAATCACTCATAATTATTTTTTCCTTAATCTTTACTTTTTCTGCTAATGCTGAAACTGTAGAAGAAATTATAAAAGCTAGAAAGGCTTTATTTAGTAAGAATTACAGCACAGCAAAGCGTGTCCAAGCTTTATCATCAAAGGGAGATTTTGACAGAGCAAAAGAATTGATGATTGAAATGAGTGAAAATTATAAAACATTGCTAGGATTATTTCCTGAAAACACCAAAGAGGGATTTAAGACAGAGTCTTTACCTATTATTTGGGAAGAGAAAGACGCTTTTAATGCTTTAATGCAAAAATCATCAGATAACATGATAAAACTGACTTCAGTGATTGAAGATAGTGACGATATTCGAGCTACTCTTCGAGAATTTATGTGGAGTAGTTGTAAGGCATGTCATAGCAAATACCGAATGCCTCATTAATTTTTTAAGCAGTGATTCCACATAAAGTAATAGATCATCTTGATGAATATATCAGTCAGGAAATCTATGTACAAATAGCTGTAATTAAAGGCAAAGAAAAAGTTTCAACAGAGCTAGCTATAAATAAATATTTTAAAAGTAATCATTTTAGAGATTTGGCAGAAGGAAGACCATACGATCATTTTATTGAGGGATTAAGAGATAAATGTCTTGGAAAGTTAAAAAATTCGCCAATGAGAAATAAGCAAACGGATGATCCAACAATAATTGAACTACAAAATAAATTAAACAATTTAAGCGATGAGGAATTAGATAATACTTATTGGGAAATAGAAACAGGTGAATTTTTTACAGGAGAACAAATTAAAGAATTAGAGAAAATGCGTAATAAGTTAATTTCAAAATTAATAATTAAAGAAAATTCAAAACAAGATTTAGTATTAAAAATAATTATGGGTTTTTGTGAGTCATATGAAAAATTATGTCAAAAAAAGTATCCAGAAGCACCACTTCCACTAGAAATTTTAAAATCTGTTAATTAAATTTTAAGGGTCCGCTCTTTAAGATATCACCTAAAGAGCTCCCTTATATTGCCTCTTTGGCATTTAAATCCAAAAGGATTTTATTTTTTGTTTGTTTTTGAAATATAAAGCTATTCAGCTAAGTGTCAGGTGGTGATAGTTTTAACATAATAACCTCCTCATAAAAAAGTTAATTATAATTAAACAAATTTCAATTAATTTATTTTAGTTTTAATAAAATATATTTCTTGAATACAACCTAATGCTTTAGTAGAGTCCCGGTATCTCAAATCAGTATTTTACTTATTTTTTATTTATCAATTCACTAATAAAATTTTCTCCATAACCTTGATCTACTGCTTTTTGGAAGTAATTTTTATTTACTTCGGCAACCTTTTCAGCTTCCGGAAAATCTTTTAAGAGATCTTGTATATAAGTTAAATCTTTTACAGAATTATTGGCTGTAAATTTAAATCCTGTAAAATCGCCCTTTAATAAATTATCAAATACTCGGTTCAATGCTGCTGAATTTCCAGACCCAAGCTTTGCTACATCAAATACTTTTTGCAAATCCAAACCTAATTCTT
>CABZSY010000003.1 GCA_902528505.1 uncultured Pelagibacteraceae bacterium | reverse complement strand
AGCTGCTGAAGCAGATGAGCATAGAAGATCTGGAAAACCAACAGGGCCACTTCATGGAATACCAGTGGCTGTAAAAGATATTATAGGCACTCTTGATATGCCGACTGAGTGTGGGACTGTAATTAGAAAAGGAAAATCTTATTCACAGAATGCTGAAATAGTTGATCTATTACTTTCTGCAGGAGCAATACTAATGGGCAAAACAGCAACATCAGAGCTAGCTTATCTTGGGCCATCTAAAACTACAAATCCTCATGATTATACAAGAACACCAGGAGGATCATCTAGTGGATCTGCAGCTTCGGTAGCATCTTTTATGTCCCCACTATCTATAGGTTCTCAAACTGGTGGATCTGTTATTAGACCCGCCTCATATTGTGGTGTAGTTGGATACAAACCTACTTATGGATTAATTTCCAGAAATGGTGTTCTTAAAACATCTGAAAAATTAGATCACATAGGTGTATTTGGGAGATCAGTTGAAGATGTAGCACTTCTCGCGAAAGTTTTAATTAAGAAAGATAACTACGATAGTGCAACCGTACACTATTCAACGGAAAATATGTTGGATGAAGTAAAAAAAGGGCCTTTATTTGAACCAAAATTTATTTTTTATAAAACTGAACATTGGAAAATTATTGAAAAAAAATCGAGAGAAGCATTTGAATATTTTATTAAATCGTTCAAAAATAATATTGAAGTGTTTGATACGCCATCTTATTTCAAAGATATTCACAAGTATCACCAGATAATTCACGAGACAGATTTAGCAAACAATTTTGCTCTTTATTACAAAAAGTATAAAAAAAAATTATCTAAATATATGCAAGATGCAATTACAAAAGGTAATAAGCATTCTGCAAAAGAATATGCTGAAGCAATTGATTTTATGAAAAGAAGTTATGAGTCATATCAGGAAGTTTTTGAGGATTATCATGGAGTGTTATCGCCATCAAGTCCAGGCGTTGCCCCCAAAGGATTAAAAAGTACTGGAACTGCTGAATTTAACAAAGTCTGGTCGTATTTGGGAACACCATGTATTTCTCTACCTGTTCTTCAAGGAGAAGGCAATTTACCTTTAGGAGTTCAGTTAATTGGTGCAAGATTTGATGATCATAGATTTTTAGGTATTGCTAATTGGCTTGAAAAGGAATGTAATAAATAAAATGAATAAATTTACAACATTTCTGGGAACATTGCTGGCAGCAGCATTTCTAATAGGTCTTGCAACTACATTAACAAGATCAACAATGATTGGTTTTTTTGACGTACTCCCTGTTTATATCTTAATGGCCATAGCAATTTTTATGATGGTCTACGAAGCTTTTTTCGACAAGAAATAATTTTTTAAGTAATAAATTGTCTAAACAAAAAACAAATTTTTTAGCCTTTTCATTACTTTTTATTCAACCAATTTTTATGTCTTCTAATCTAATAGTTGCTAGAGGAGGTATTGAATTTGTTCCTCCAATTTCTTTAGCGTTTTGGAGATGGACGTTTGTTTTTATAATTCTTTTACCTTTTACATATTTATCACTTAAAAAAAATTATTCTATAATCAAAAAAGAATATAAAAAATTATTTTTCTTAGGCGCTATGGGATGTGGGGTATGTGGTGCTTTTCCATTCTTAGCCGGAGCAACAACAACCGTTACTAATATGGCTATTATTTATACTTCATCTCCAATTTTTATAATTATAATTTCAGCAATATTTTTTCAAGAAAAAATAAATTTTTTAAAAATAATTGGATTAATTTCTTGTTTAATTGGTGTTTTTGCAATTATCATAAAAGGTAATTTAAACTTGTTAATAAATTTAAATTTTACAATCGGTGATCTATGGATGCTCGCAGCAGCTGTAGGTTGGGCATTATATTCAATATATCTTTTCTATTGGAAATCTGAATTATCAATTTTTCAAAGATTTACTTTAGTTTCTTTTTTTGGTGCACTTAGTTTATTACCTTTTTATATAGCTGAAGAGTTTCTTGTAGCTAGAACTGTTTTTAACAAAGAATTTTATATGTGGGTATTATTCGCAGCTATATCCCCAGGGATAATTGCATTTACGTTATACACTCAAGCTCAAAAAAACCTAGGAGCATCTTTAACTGGTTTTACTCTTTACGTTTTTACAATTTATGGGGCAATTTACGGATATTTTTTATTTGATGAAAAACTTGAATCGTTTCATTATGTAGGTACAGCTCTGGTATTCTTGGGTGTTTATCTAGCTAAAAAAAATTATGAGACTAAAACATAGGAATTTTTTCTTGGAAATTATAATTGGGATTATAACTATTTATCTTTCAATATTAATTTTGCTTTTTATATTTCAGAGAAATCTCATGTATCATCCAGATGAAAATAACTATTTTGGGGATAAGCTAGAAGTAGAAATAGAAAAAGTTAATATTAAAACGAGTGATAACATTAATCTTTTAGGCTGGTTTCATAACAAGAGTTTAGATAATTATAAAACTATACTTTACTTTCATGGAAATGCAGGAAAACTAGAAAATAGAATATACAAATTAAATCATTTTAAAGATTTAGATGTAAATTTTTTAATCATAGCTTGGAGGGGTTTTAGTGGCAATGAGGGAAAACCCACAGAAAATAACCTTTATATTGATGGAAATAGTGCAATTGATTGGCTTAAAAAAAAGGGTGTAGTTGAAAAAGATATAATTATTTATGGTGAGTCACTTGGTACAGGGATAGCAACTGAGATAGCTCAAAATAAAAATTTTGCTGGATTAATTTTGGAGACACCTTTTACCTCCATGGTGGAAGCTGCAAAAAATTTTTATCCCTACATACCTGTAGGACTTCTTTTAAAAGATAAATATAAAAACAAAGAAAAAATTAAAAATATTAAAATTCCTGTTTTGGTAATGCATGGTGAAGCTGATCAAATAGTTCCTTTCTGGATGGGAAAAAAAATATTTGATTTAGCAAATAATCCAAAATATTCATATTTTACAGCATATGATGACCACATGATGGAGTACGATTCTAAGCTAGTTTCTGCGCTAAATAACTTTTTAAAAGGATTAAATTAAGCCACATTCTAAACAAATATAATTCAAACTTTTTTTTTAATAATTAAGCATGAAAAAATTATATTTATTTATTTTTATATTACTTTCATTCAAAACCTTTAGTTCTGCTAATGAAAATTTATCTTCAGTTGACAATTTATTTCATATTGATCAAATGAATTCTCACAATAAAAACTTTGCCTTATATTTTAAAACACGTGAAAAAGCTATTTTGGCGAAGGGAGAAGATAGTAATTATATAAATGATTATCCTAAAGATCTTTATATTTATAATTATAAAACTAAAAGTTCTTTGCCTTTGATATCTCACGAATGGTTTCCAAGGAAAGCTAAATATTTTTTACAAGAATATGATTTTCCGGTTTTTCCAGATGATTTTGCTTATTATTTATTAAAAGATAACAAAACACTTGTTATGATTAGTGCTGTTAAAAGTTTAAGAGCAAACTTTAAATTTGATATTATAGAAAAGAAATTAGAAATTTATCCAGTTAATGGAAAATTTGATTTTATTATTTCTTCAATTGCAAAAGGCTGTGATCATTATGATTTTAAGGATAATTATAAATGCAGTTTTTACAAACCTTTAATCTCAAGTACCTTAATTAATTAATTTGTGTAAATGCTTCAGCAAACTTTTCTGCCTCAAAAATTTGTAAATCATCTTCTTTTTCCCCTAAACCAAGAGCAACAATTGGTATCTTATATTTTTTAGCAACTGCCAGAAGTATACCACCTTTAGCTGTCCCATCTAATTTTGTCATTATTAGTCCTGTAATAGGAATAATTTTGTTAAATTCCTCAACTTGGTTGATAACATTTTGTCCAGAGGTAGCGTCTAAAATTAAAATTACATCGTGAGGAGCTTCAGAGTCTATTTTTTTTGTTACATTTGCAATTTTTTTGTATTCATCCATTAAATTTTTTTTGTTTTGTAATCTTCCAGCAGTGTCTATCAAAACTTGATCGAATTGATTTTTTACCGCCTCTTCTATTGCTTTATATGCCACTGAAGCTGGATCAGATCCTTGTGATGATTTAGTAATTGAAACATCTACTTTTTTTGCCCAGTTTTCTAATTGTTCAATTGCTGCTGCTCTAAATGTATCTGATGCAGCAAGCATAACTTTATTTCCATTACCTTTAAATATTTTACTAATTTTTCCTATGGTGGTTGTTTTACCAACTCCATTAACACCAGAAATTAGTATTGCGTTAAGTTTTTGTTTTTTTTTAAAAAATTCAAAATTTTCTAAAGGTTTCATCAATTCAATTATATAGTTTTTTAAAATAGCATTTATCTCATCTACAGTATCTTTGCTTGGATCAATTTTAGTTTGAGAAACAATTTCTCTAATTTCTGATGCAGCAGCAATACCGACATCTGATTGAATCAAATAATCTTCAATCTTATTTAATGTTTTGTCATCAATTTCTTTTTTTACGACAATATTTTTTAAACCTGAACTAAATGCTGACGCACTTTTCTTAAAACCAGATTTAAATTTATCAAAAATTCCCATTAAATTTTTATATTAATTTTTTTAATATCAGAAACGGGTCCTTTCATGTGAATACTGTTATTTTCATCAATAAATATTGATAACTTACCAGTAGAAAACTCTATATCCATCTTGTTACCTGAAAGTCCATTTCTCATTGCAGCAAAAGCAGTAGCGCAAGCTGCTGTACCACAAGCCTTAGTAAGACCTGCTCCTCTTTCCCACACTTTAACTTTAATTAATTCCTTATTGACGACTGTTGCTAAAGTGACATTGCATTTTTCTGGAAACAAAGGATGGTGCTCGATTTCTGGTCCAATTTTTTTTATTTCAAAATTTTCGTTATTATCAACAAAAAAAATGACATGTGGGTTCCCAACATTTACTGCTGTACCTCCAATATGATTATTATTATTTAAATCAGTTATTTTTATATTAAGGTTATTGGTATCCAATTCTTCAGAAAGTGGAATTTCATTCCACTCTGTTCTACCTTTCCCAATTTCTGTAGAGACTAGTTTTTCTCCCAATATCTCAGATTTTAAATCACCAGATTGTGTAGTTAAAGTAACTAATGATTTACTATTTTCCTTAGATAACAAATCTGCAACGCATCTTGTTCCATTTCCACATGCTCCAGAAGTTCCACCATCAGAATTATAAAATTCTAGAGATGCATCAGAATTATCATTTTTAGTTATTAATATTAACTGATCACAACCTATAAATTCTCTATCGCAAATTTTAATAATTTGCTCTTTGCTTAAATTAGTAATTTTTTGCCTGTTATCTATAATGACAAAATCATTACCTAAACCATCCATTTTAAACGCTTTGATATCCATATATAGATATTTAACTTATTTATTGACTTTTTGAACCTCTATTATAGGTTGTTGCCGTTTCCGCAAAAACATTAACTTTGTGGTGTCTTTGGAAACAAAGAGATCGACATTAGTCAGCGAGGCTTCGCCCACTAGTGCGATTACTGCTGTGTAAAAATATGTTTGAAAATTTAACAAATAAATTTGAAGAAATCTTTTCTTCTTTAAAAAAATCACCTTCACTTGATGAAGCTCAAGTTGATGAAGGTTTAAGAGGAATTAGACAAGCTCTTTTAGAAGCTGATGTATCTTTAGAGGTTGCTAAAGATTTCATTGAAAAAGTTAAGCCAAAAGCTCTAGGCCAAGAGATTATTAGATCAACTTCACCAGGGGATATGGTTGTCAAAATTGTATACGACGAACTTGTAAGTTTGTTGGGAGAGTCTAATAGCGATATAAATCTTAATGTGGTACCACCTGTCTCAATGATGTTGGTAGGACTTCAGGGTTCAGGTAAAACGACAACAACAGCAAAACTTGCCAAATATTTAGAGAGTAATAAAAAGAAAAAAGTAATGATGGTGAGTTTAGACATTTATAGACCAGCAGCACAAGAGCAACTTAGATCTTTAGGGGAACAGAATAATATTTTAACCTTACCAATTGTTGAGGGGCAGCAACCAGCAGATATTTGTAGAAGAGCAATTAGTGCAGCTAATTTGAATGGTGCTGAAATAATTCTTTTCGATACTGCTGGAAGAACTCAAATTGACTTACAGATGATGAGTGAGATTAAACAAATTGAAGGCGTAATTAATCCAACAGAAACATTTCTAGTAGCAGACTCTTTAACAGGTCAAGTTGCAGCATCAGTTGCAAAGGAATTTAAAAACACAGTCAATCTATCAGGAATTATTTTAACCAGAGCTGATGGTGATGCAAGAGGTGGTGCTGCGGTCAGTATGAAATATATTTCAAATGTCCCTATTAAATTTTTAGGAATAGGAGAAAAAATTGATAATCTTGAAGTATTTCATCCTGATAGAATAGCTAACAGAATTCTTGGAATGGGAGACATAGTTTCTCTCGTTGAAAAAGCTGCTCAAGATCTTGGCGAAGAAAATATAAAAAAAGCTGAAGAAAATTTAAAAAAAGGTCAGTTTTCAATGCAAGATTATTTAGCTCAACTTAGACAAATGAAAAAAATGGGAGGCATTGAAGGAATAATGTCATTTATGCCTGGAGTTTCAAAAATTAAATCTCAAATGGACTCAGCTGGGATTGATGAAAGTATTATTACTACAAACGAAGCTATTATTTTGTCTATGACAAAAAAAGAAAGGGAGAACCCAAAAATTATTGATGGTTCTAGAAAAAAAAGAATTGCAAATGGTTCTGGTACCAATCCAGCCACTATCAATAAATTGTTAAAACAATTTAAAATGATGTCTGAAATGATGAAAAAGATGTCTAAAGGAAATATGAAGGGTATGTCTGATAAAGGAATACCACCAGAGCTATTTAACCAATTAAAATAATAAAAGGAGAAGATATGTTAAAACTTAGATTATCAAGAGGAGGAACAAAAAAACGTCCAGTATATAAAGTCGTTGTAGCTGATAGTCGTTTTGCGAGAGATGGAAGATTTATTGAGAAGGTTGGATTTTTTAATCCACTTTTACCCAAAGATAAAAAAGAAAGAGTAGGTCTTGAGGCTGAAAGAATTAAATATTGGCTTGGCCAAGGAGCTAAACCAACAACAAGAGTTGCAAGGATTTTGGGAGAAAATGAACTAATGCCAATGCCTGTAAATGGTAATAACCCTAACAAGGCTATTCCAAAAAAAGAAAGAAATAAAAAAGAAGAAGATAAAACTGAAGCTCCTAAAGTAGACGCAGCACCAGCAGCAGAAGCACCAAAAGAAGAAGCTCCTAAAGCAGACGCAGCGCCAGCAGTAGAAGCACTAAAAGAAGAAAAAAAATAATCTAAATATTATTTATGTGGCAAGCTCAAGTGTTTACACTTTATCCAGAAGTTTTTCCTGGTCCCCTGTCTAAAGGATTGTATGGAAAAGCTATGTCTAAAAAGTTATGGAATTTAAAAGTTGTCAATATAAGAGATGCAGCTGAAGATAAACATAAAACTGTAGATGATGCACCTTATGGAGGTGGATCAGGAATGTTACTCAAAGCAGATGTCCTTGCTAAATCAATAGATCAAAATAAAATTGAAGGCGAAAAAATCTTATATTTGTCTCCAAAAGGAAAAAAATTTGATCAAAGCTATGCAAAAAAATTGGCGACTACAAAATCCTTATCACTTATTTGTGGTCATTTTGAAGGAGTTGACGAGAGAGTATTATCCACAAGAAACATAGAAGAAATCAGTATAGGAGACTATATTTTGTCTGGAGGCGAAACGGCTGCATATGTTGTTATTGATAGTGTGCTTAGGCTTTTACCAGGGGTATTAGGAAATGATAATTCTAAGATTGAAGAAACTTTTGAAAATGGTCTATTAGAGTATCCGCAATATACAAAACCTCAAATTTGGGAAGAAAAATCAGTACCAGATGTACTATTATCAGGTGATCATAGTAAAATTAAAGACTGGCGTTTGTCTCAATCTGAGGCTATAACACGCGACCGAAGACCAGATTTATGGGAAAAATATAAGAAAGACTAATTTGATTATTGCCAACATGAAAAATATTGAAGAAATAAACCAACAAAACGTAAAGAAAATTCTTTCTGAGAAAAAAATTCCAGATTTTTATCCAGGTGATGTTGTTAAGGTTGGTGTAAGAATTACTGAAGGTAAAAAAGACAGAATTCAATATTTTGAAGGTGTTTGTATTGCAAAAAAAAGTAGAGATTTAAACTCTTCTTTTACAGTAAGAAAGATTTCGTTCGGAGAAGGAGTTGAGAGAACTTTTCCATTATATGGAACATTAATTGATTCAATTAAAGTAATAAGATCAGGTAAAGTAAGAAGAGCGAAATTATACTATCTTAGAGATAGAACAGGTAAATCTGCAAGGATTGCTGAAAAAATAAGAAAAAAAATCGGAATTGATATTGATGTTAAACCAGAAACGGTTACTGCAGAAAACTTGGCCCCAGCAGTTGAAGTTCCAGAGAAAGAAGCTCCTAAAATAGAAGCAGCTCCAGAAGTAGAGGAGAAAAAAGAAGAAACGAAATCAGAAAATATTTCAGAAACAAAATAATTTTTAAATGGCTAAAACCCTTTACGATAAATTATGGAATGATCATTTAGTTGATCAACAAAATGATGGAACATCTTTAATTTTTGTAGGTAGGCATCTCGTCCACGAAGTTACAAGCCCTCAAGCATTTGAAGGTTTAAGAAATTCTAGAAGAAAAGTAAGACACCCAAATTTAACATTAGCTGTTGCTGATCATAACGTACCAACCACAGATAGATCAAAAGGTATTTCTGATCAGGAGTCGAAAATTCAAGTTGATACTTTAGCGGCTAATTGTAAAGAGTTTGGCATCCAACTTTTTGGAATGGATGATAAAAGACAAGGTATAGTCCATATTATTGGACCAGAACAAGGATTTACCCAGCCAGGAACAGTAATTGTTTGCGGAGATAGTCATACAGCAACACACGGTGCATTTGGTGCTTTAGCATTTGGAATAGGAACTTCAGAAGTTGAACATGTCTTAGCAACTCAAACATTAGTACAGAAAAAAGGAAAAAATTTTAGAATTAATGTTAATGGTGAGCTACCACTAGGAGTTACTTCTAAAGATGTAATTTTACAAATCATTGGAAAAATAGGTACAGCGGGTGGCACAGGTTATGTCCTAGAATATGCAGGTGATGTTATTAAATCACTTACAGTCGAACAAAGAATGACTATTTGTAATATGACAATAGAGGCTGGCGCAAGAGCAGGTTTAATAGCCCCAGATGAAAAAATTTTTGAATATTTAAAAGGTAAACCTATGTCACCTAAAGGTGATAGTTGGGATAAGGCATTAGAAGAATGGAAACAATTAAAATCTGACGATAGTGCAGTTTTTGATAAAGAGATAACCATAAATGGGAATGAAATATCACCAATGATAACATGGGGAACTTCACCAGAAGATGTCATTACAATAGAACAAAAAGTTCCAAATCCTAAAAATGAGACAGATGAAGACAAAAAAAATTCTATAGAGAGGTCTTTGAAATACATGGGTTTAAAGCCTGATATGGCTGCTACAGATATAAAAATAGATAAAGTTTTTATAGGAAGTTGCACAAATGGAAGAATTGAAGATTTAAGAGAAGCTGCTAAAATTTTAAAAGATAAAAAAATTTCTTCTCATGTTGAGGCGATGGTAGTTCCGGGGTCAGGCCTTGTAAAAGAACAGGCCGAGCAAGAAGGATTAGATAAAATCTTTATCCAATCAGGATTTGATTGGAGAGAACCTGGTTGTTCAATGTGCTTAGCAATGAATGCTGATAAACTCAAGCCAGAAGAGAGGTGTGCCTCTACGTCAAATAGAAATTTTGAGGGAAGACAAGGAAGAGGTGGTAGGACACATTTAGTAAGTCCAGGAATGGCTGCTGCTGCAGCAATCTCTGGTAATCTTGAAGACGTGAGAAAGTTTCAAGACTAATGCAAAAATTTAGTAAATTAAAGAGTATTCCTGCATACTTATCAACAGCCAATGTTGACACTGACATGATCATTCCAAAGCAATTTTTAAAAACTATCAAAAGAACAGGACTTGGAAAAAATTTATTTTTTGAGATGCGATATGATGATCAGGGTTCAGCGGTAAGTGATTTTGTATTAAATAAAGATCCATACAATAATTCTAAAATATTGATAGCAGGCAAAAATTTTGGCTGCGGTTCCTCTCGAGAGCACGCACCTTGGGCTTTATTAGATTTTGGAATCACTTGTGTTATAAGCTCAAGTTTTGCAGATATTTTTCATAATAATTGTTTTAAGAACGGAATTTTACCAGTAACTCTTGATGAAGAAAAAATTAAAGAATTATCTGAATACGCAAATAGAAAAGAAGAAATTTCTATTGATCTAGTTGAGGAAAAAGTTCTCTATGGAAACAATGAGGCTACCTTTAAAGTAGATCCATTTAAAAAAAAATGCTTACTTGAGGGATTAGATGAAATAGCTTTATCTCTTAATAAATCAAATAAAATTGAAAGTTTTGAAAATAATTTGAAGTCTCAAAAGCCTTGGATTTTTAATGATTAAGGTGAAGAAAAGAAAAATTCTTTTATTACCTGGTGATGGTATTGGCCCAGAGGTAATAGGCGAAGTTAGAAAAATTATTAACTGGTTTAATGATAAGAAATCCCTTGATTTTGAAATAGATGAAGATCTTGCTGGAGGTTGTTCTTATGACAAACATGGTATACCAATTACTGACGAAGTATTTTATAAAGCTTTAGAAAGTGAAGTTGTTATGTTAGGTGCAGTAGGTGGACCTAAATGGGATGAAGTTGAATTTTCAAAAAAACCTGAAAGAGCATTATTAAAATTAAGAAAAGAGTTAAAGCTATTTGCTAATTTACGTCCAGCAATTTGCTTTGAACAATTAGTAAGTGCTTCAACTTTAAAACCAGAAGTAGTGTCAGGATTAGATATTATGATTGTTAGGGAGCTAACAGGCGGAATATATTTTGGAGAACCAAGAGGAATCAAACCAATTGAAAATGGAGAAAGAAAAGGAATTAATACACACACATATACAACAAGTGAAATAGTAAGAGTTGCGCGTATTGCATTTGACTTAGCAAGAAAAAGATCAAATAAAGTAACTTCTTGTGAAAAATCAAATGTAATGGAGGCAGGGCAGTTGTGGAAAGAGGAGGTGCAGGAGATCCATGATAAAGAGTTTAAAGATGTAGAATTAAGTCACATGCTTGCAGATAATTGTGCAATGCAACTATTAAGAAATCCTAAGCAATTTGATGTAATTGTAACTGACAATTTATTTGGTGATATGCTTTCAGATCAAGCATCAATGCTAACAGGCTCTTTAGGTCTATTACCTTCTGCATCTTTAGGGGCAAAAAATAAAGATGGAGAAATGAGAGCTATGTACGAACCTATTCATGGTTCAGCGCCAGATATTGCTGGTAAATCGATTGCAAATCCTATTGCTTCTATTTTAAGTTTTGCTATGGCTTTAAGGTATTCTTTGGATTTAGATAATGAGGCTGATGCACTGGAAAAAGCAGTGCAGCAGGTATTAAATGATGGTTTAAGAACTAAAGACATTCTATCAGATGGAATGAAAGAGGCATCAACTTCAGCAATGGGTGATGCGATAATTTCAAAATTGCAATAAAGCTATAATTATTCTAAACTTTTAAAATGCCAAGTTATACAGCTCCAGTAAAAGATATGATGTTTCTTTATGACAAGTTAAGAGACAATAAATATTATAATGAATTAGAAAAGTATAATGAAGTTAATTCTGATCTAGTAAAAGATATTTTAGAAGAAGCAGCCAAAATAAATCAAAATTTAATTTTACCACTTGCAAAAGTAGGAGATGAAAATCCAGCAGTTTTAGAAAATGGAGTTGTTAGAACTCCCCCAGGTTATAAAGAGGCATACCAAAAATATATAGAAGATGGATGGACATCATTATCTTGTGATCCAAAATATGGTGGTCAGGGGATGCCTAAAACTGTGAGTGCTTTTTTTGATGAAATGTTATCATCTGCGAGCTTGTCATTTAAACTTTATAGTGAATTAAGTATTGGAGCTTATAATTGTATTAATCGTCATGCCACAGAGGAAATAAAGAACAAATATTTACCTAAAATGGTTGAGGGTAAATGGAGTGGCACAATGTGTTTAACCGAACCAGTTTGTGGAACTGATTTAGGACTTTTAAAGACTAAAGCTGAAAAACAAACTGATGGAACATATAAACTAAGTGGTCAGAAAATATTCATCACTTCTGGTGATCAAGATCTTACAGAAAATATTATTCATCTTGTAATTGCTAGAGCTACAGACTCTCCAGCCGGAACTAAAGGCATAAGTTTATTTTTAGTACCCAAATTTATAGTTAATGAGGATGGAACTGTCGGCCCAAGAAATGGAGTATCAACAGGATCTATTGAAAGTAAAATGGGAATAAAAGGCTCAGCTACATGTGTTTTAAATTTTGATGATGCAACTGGTTATATGATAGGAGCTAAAGATAAAGGTTTAAGTGCTATGTTTACAATGATGAACTTAGAGAGAATAGTAGTTGGTATACAGGGTTTAGGCCTATCTGAAATTGCTTATCAGAACTCACTTGCATATGCAAAAGAGAGAAAACAAGGAAAAACAAATAATACCAAATCAACTAATGGTGCAGATTTTATAATAGAACATGCTGATATAAGAAAATCTTTGTTAAATATGAAATCAATAATTGAAGGAGAAAGAGCATTATGCTTTTGGTTATCTCAACAAACGGAAGTTAGTCTCTATCATCCTGATAAAAAAATTAAACAAGAAGCATCTGATTATGTTTCATTAATGACACCCGTGGTAAAATCATTGTTTACTGATTTAGCTATGGAAATAACAAATGATGCAATGCAAATTCATGGAGGTTATGGGTACACAAAAGATCAAGGAATAGAGCAATTATATCGAGACAATCGTATTACCCCAATTTACGAAGGAACAAACTCAGTTCAAGCAGCAGATTTAGTATTTAGAAAATTATCAAATAAAAATGGTAATATAATTGAGAGATTTTTAGACATGGTTAAGTCTGAGTGTGAAAGTAAAAAAGGAAAAGTTGAAACTTTTTCAAAAGAATTAAATCATTACCTGAATATATTATATAAGTTTACAGATTGGATTAGTCATCAAAGTAAAATTGAAAAAGACGATGTGAGTGCTGCAGCAAATGATTATTTAAGAACTCTTGGATACGTCTCAATTGCTTATTCTTGGATTAAAGTTTTAGAAGTTAGTTTTAATGATTACGAAAAAAATAAAGATTTTTACTCAGATAAAATTAATACAGCTAAATTTTATTTTGAAAAGGTATTGCCAAGAGCAGAATATCATTACAAATCTTCAATTTCAGGTAGTTCCAATATTATGAGATTTAAATTTATTTAGGATGAATCATTACGATACTAATTTGGAAAAAAATGAAGCTAACCATGTTCCTTTAACACCTCTAACATTTTTAAAAAGAGCAACAGAAATTTACCCAAATTATGAAGCGATCGTTTATGAAGACAGAAGTTATACTTGGAGTAAAGTTTACAAAAGAGTAGTAAAATTTGCCAGCGCATTATCTAAAATTGGAATCAAAAAAGGTGACACAGTTTCATTCTTAGCATTTAATACACCTGAAATATTTGAAGCTCACTACTCTGTTCCAATGACAGGAGCAGTTTTAAATACAATTAATATTCGGTTAGATGCAAATACTATCAATTATATTTTAAATCACAGTGATGCAAAAGTGTTAGTTGTAGATAGACAACTACATGTGGAAGTTAAAAAAGCTTTAAAAAATTTAGATAAAAAAATTACAGTTATTGATATAAATGACAAAAATGCTGATCAATCAAAATGTGAAACCATTGGCGATCTAGAGTATGAAAATTTTTTAAACACTGGAGATGAAAATTTCAATTGGCAAATGCCTGATGATGAATGGCAGTCTATTTCTCTAAGTTATACTTCTGGAACTACAGGAAATCCAAAAGGAGTAGTTTATCATCATAGAGGTGCTTATTTAATGTCTACAGGAAGTTCAGTTGCATGGAATATGCCTAATCGTTTAAATTTTTTAACTGTTGTGCCAATGTTTCATTGTAATGGATGGTGTTATCCTTGGACAATTCCAATGTTAAACGGAAGAACTATCTGTTTAAGAAATATAGATATTAAAAAAATATTTGATCTAATTGACAGATACGACGTAACGCATTTCGGTGGAGCACCTATAGTCTTAAACATGATCACTGGTGCTCCGGAAGCTGACAGAAAAAAATTAAATCACAAAGTTTATGTTTTAACTGCTGGGGCTCCTCCACCAAGTGTAATTTTTAAAAAAATGAAAGCTCTTGGTTTTGAGGTAATGCATGTTTACGGTTTAACAGAAACATATGGACATGTTACTCAATGTGCTTGGAATGACGAGTGGAATGATTTTGATGAAGATAAACAAAATGAAATAAAAGCGAGGCAGGGAGTAAGATATCCAAATACTGAAGGCGTAACTATTTTAGATCCTGAAACTATGAAAGAAGTTCCAAAAGATGGAAAAACTATAGGTGAAATAATGATAAGGGGCAATATAGTTATGAAGGGATATTTTAAAGATAAAGAAGCTACAGATAAAGCAATGAAAGGCGGCTGGTTTCACACTGGAGATTTAGCCGTAATGCATCCAGATGGATATGTCAAAATACAAGACAGATCTAAAGATATAATTATATCTGGAGGAGAAAATATATCTTCAATTGAAATAGAAAATACTCTTTCTAAACACCCTTCTGTCTCTATTGCAGCTGTGGTTGCAAAACCTGATGAAAAATGGGGTGAGGTTCCATGCGCTTTTATCGAAATGGTTAAAGACAAACCGGCAAGCGAAAAAGAATTAATAGATTTTTGTAAAGAAACTTTAGCAGGATTTAAAGTCCCAAAAAAAGTAATTTTTTGTGAGTTACCAAAAACTTCTACAGGAAAAATTCAGAAGTTTGAACTAAGAAAACAATTCTAGGTAATTATTTGATTTTCCAAGTAGAAAATAAAAATGTCCATGCATCAGATGCAGGGCAAGGTATTGATCCAAAAAAGCAAACAATTGTATTTTTGCATGGGAGTGGGATGTCACACATTGTTTGGTCTTTAACAGAGCAATTTTTTTCAAATCAAAATTTTAATGTTTTATCAATAGATTTACCTGGACATGGCAACTCTGATGGTCCCTGTATAAATACTATAGAAAAAATAACTGATTGGTTAGAAAAAGTATTTAATCAGTTAAATTTAAATGATTTATTTTTAGTTGGACATTCTCAAGGATGTTTAGAGATTTTAGAATTTGCTCATAAATATTCAGCTAGAATAAAAAAACTAATTTTTGTTGGCGGTTCCTATAAAATGCCAGTTCATCCAGATTTAATTGAATTAGCAAAAAATGGTGACTCTGATGCTGTTAAATTGATGATGAAGTGGGGATATGAGGGCTCCAAAAAATTTATTGGTGGCAATCCAATTGAAAGAATAATTCAATCACCCCGAGATATCAGCGAAATATTAGCTGTTGATCTTATTGCTTGTAACAATTATTCCAACGGTAAAGAGGCAGCTAGTTCAATAAATTGTCCTAGCATGTTTATATTTGGTGCCCTTGATAAGATGGTAAACATTGAAGTAGGAAAAAAATTTTCAAACCTTGTAAAAAATTCGTCTACTCACGTCTTTGAAGGTTGTGGTCATATGATTATGATTGAAAAAGCATTTGAAATGAGAGAAAAGGTCCTAGAATTTTTAAAAAAATGAAAAACTTTTCTATTGCAAAATCAAGAAGATTAAGGAGTACACCTTATACTGATAGAATAGAAGCTCATGGTGTGAGTAGCTATACAGTTTATAATCACATGTTACTTCCAGCATCATTTAAATCGTTAGAAAGTGATTATCATCATTTAAAAAAATACGTACAAGTTTGGGATGTTGCAGCAGAGAGACAAGTTGAGATCTCAGGAAAAGACTCATCTAAATTAGTTCAATTAATGACTTGTAGAGATTTATCTAAAGCAAAAGTTGGAAAATGTTATTACGCCCCATTAATCGATAATGACGGACTTTTGGTTAATGACCCAATAATTAATAAACTTGCAGAGGACAAGTGGTGGCTATCTATAGCCGATGCAGATGTAATATTTTTTGCAAAAGGTCTTGCAGCTGGAAATAGATTTGATGTTGAAATTAATGAACCAAATGTAAATATCTTAGCTGTTCAAGGACCTTTGGCTGATGATTTAATATCAAAACTATTCGGTGAAGAGATTAGAAAATTAAAATTTTTTAACTTTGATTATTTTGAATTAAAAGGTCACAAATATTTCATTGCAAGGTCTGGATGGTCCAAACAAGGTGGATTTGAAATATATGTTGATAATGACATTGCAGGACAGAATTTATATGATTATTTGTTTGAAGAGGGAAAAGAATTTAATGTTAAGCCGGGTTGCCCAAATTTAATAGAGAGAATTGAAGGAAATTTGTTATCTTATGGAAATGACTTTGACAATAGAGACAATCCTTTTGAGGCAAATTTTGATAAATTTATTAATTTAGACAGTGACGTTAATTTTTTAGGTAAAGAAAAACTAAAAAAAATAAAAGAAAAAGGAATAACTAGAAAACTTATGGGTGTAAAAATTGATCATAAAAAAATTGATATGTATTGTGAAAAGACTTTATTTGATGATAACAAAGAAATAGTTGGATATGTTAGATCGGCAACTTATTCACCCACATTTGATAAAGTTATTGGAATTGCAATGATTAATAAACCCTACTGGAATACAAAAAATCAGTTTAATATAGAAATAAATGAAAAAATATATGTGGGTACTGTTTGTGATTTGCCCCTCGTTTAAAATTAAAAGTCATTTAGTGTTATGAATATAGCAATTGTGGGCGCAACAGGAAATGTTGGTAGAAAAATAATAGAAATTTTAGAGAAAAAAAAATTAAATATTGAAAATCTTTTTTTATTGGCTTCAAAAAAAAGTGAAGGAAAAAAAATAAATTACAGTGGAAAAGAACATACAGTAACTGATCTTGAAAAATTTGATTTTTCCTCTGTTAAAATTGCTTTTTTTGCAGCTGATAGTGAAGTAGCTGAAAAATGGGCTCATGTTGCTGCTGAAAAAACTGTTGTTATAGATAATTCAAAATATTTTAGAAAAGATCCTGATATTCCATTAATTGTTCCAGAAGTTAACCCAAAAAAATTATCTGATGTAAAAAATAAAAATATTATTGCTAATGCTAATTGTTCAGTGATTCCAGTTGTTGTGGCTTTAAAACCTTTGCATGATTTGTACAGTATCAATCGTATAGTTGCCTCTACTTACCAGTCAGTATCTGGGGCAGGTAAATCAGCTATGGATGAATTATTATCTCAGACACAGGATTATTTTCAAAAAAAAAAAATAAATTCAAAGAATTTTACCAAACAAATCGCTTTTAATGCAATTCCTCATATTGACAGTTTTTTAGAAAATGGTTACACAAAAGAGGAACAAAAAACTACTGACGAAATTAAAAAAATTTTAGATAAAAAAATTAAAGTAACTTCTACTTGTGTTAGGATACCTGTTCTTATTTCTCACTGTATTAGTGCAAATGTAGAATTTAATAAAAAATGTGATTTGGATGAAATAAGAAAAGTTCTATCTACCTCCCCTGGGTGTAAGGTTATAGATGAACATCAGGATGGGGGTTATATAACACCAGTAGAGGCAGAAGATAAATTTGAAACTTTTATTTCAAGAATAAGATTAGATGAGTCTCAAGAGAATACAATAAATTTGTGGATCGTATCAGACAATTTAGTTAAAGGGGCGGCATTGAACGCAGTACAAATTGCTGAAAGTTTGATTACAAATGATTTTTATGGAAGATAAAAAACCACTATCACCACATATACAAATTTATAGATGGCACATTTCTTCATTAGTATCTATATCTCATAGAATAACAGGTATAATTAATATTATAGCTATTACATTTATTTGTTTGTGGTCTGGCTGGTTAATTCTAGGAGAAGCAAATTATACTTTAATAGATTATTTTCTTAATTCATTTTTTGGTAAATTTCTTGTTTTAGGTATCGTTTGGTCATTTAGTTTCCAAGTTTTGAGTGAAATACGCCATCTAATAATGGATATGGGTTATGGTTTTGAATTACAAACAACTCGTATAACAGGCTTCCTTATTATATTTGGTTCATTCCTGCTTACAGTAGTTATTTATTTAATTGGTAGGAATTTTTTTTAATATGAATCTATCAACAAAAAAATGGATTTTTACCAAAGTTTCATCAGTAATTTTATTACCTCTTATGCTTTGGTTTATATTAAGTTTCGTATCTATTTACGATCAAGGCTATTTGGAAATATTAAATTTTTTTACCACCCCAATAAATAAATTTCTATTTAGTTTATTTATTATATTTGCATTTTTTTTCTCATCATTAACTATTAGTGAGGTTTTTGAGGACTATATTGCTAATGAAAAAATCAAAAATGTCGCAAACAGACTATTGTATATTTCTGCTATATGTATTTCATTTTTAACAATAATTATTATATTTAACTTAAAATAATGAGTTCATACAATATTATAGATCACGAATATGACGTCGTAGTCTTAGGTGCTGGCGGGTCAGGACTGAGAGCTGCCGTTGGTTTGAGTGAAGCAGGATTAAAAACCGCATGTATCTCAAAAGTGTTTCCAACCAGAAGTCATACGTCTGCAGCCCAGGGCGGAATTTCTGCTGCGCTTGGAAACATGGGTGAAGATGACTGGAGATGGCATATGTATGATACTGTTAAGGGAGCTGACTGGTTAGGAGATCAAGATAGCATCGAGTATTTATGTAAAGAAGCGCCAAAAGCAGTCTTAGAATTAGAAAAATATGGAGTTCCATTTAGTCGAACAGATGACGGAAAAATTTATCAAAGACCATTTGGTGGAATGACGAAAAATTATGGAAATGGAATTGTTCAAAGAACTTGTGCGGCAGCAGATAGAACAGGACATGCAATTTTACACACTCTTTATGGGCAAGCTTTGAAACATAATACAGAATTTTTTATAGAATATTTTGCATTAGATTTATTAATGAAAGATGGAGAGTGTAAAGGATTAATAGCTTGGAATTTGAATGATGGAACAATTCATCGATTTAGAGCACACACGGTAATTATTGCAACAGGCGGATATGGTAAAGTATATTATTCTGCAACATCTGCACATACTTGTACTGGAGATGGAAATGCAATGGTGTTGAGAGCAGGTTTGCCTTTACAAGATATGGAATTTGTTCAATTTCATCCGACAGGAATATACGGTCATGGTACTTTGATTTCAGAAGGTGTAAGAGGTGAAGGTGGATACTTAGTAAATTCTAAGGGTGAAAGATTCATGGAAAGATATGCTCCAAATGCGAAAGATCTAGCATCAAGAGATGTGGTTAGCAGATCAATGTCTATAGAAATTAATGAAGGTAGAGGTGTAGGAAAAGAACAAGATCACGTTCATTTACATTTAAGTCACTTAGATAAAAGTGTAATTGAGGATAGGTTGCCAGGTATTACTGAGGCAGCAAGATTATTTGCAAACGTAGATGTTACTAAGGAGCCAATCCCAGTTGTTCCCACTGTACATTATAATATGGGTGGAATTCCAACTAATTATAAAGCTGAGGTTTTAACAGTTAATGGATCACAGAAAACAGTACCAGGCTTGATGGCAATTGGAGAGGCAGCATGTGTATCAGTCCATGGAGCAAATAGACTTGGCTCCAATTCCCTAATTGATCTTGTTGTTTTTGGAAGAGCAGCAGCAAAAAGAGCGGCTGAGTTAATAAAACCAGGAACTCCACATGAGACGATCCCAGAGAATGAAACTCAAAAATGTTTAGATAGATTTGATAGACTTAGAAATGCCCAAGGAGAAAATAGTACTGCAGAATTAAGGCTTGCAATGCAAAAAACTATGCAATCAAAATGTGCTGTCTTCAGAACCGAAAAAAATTTAAAAGAAGGTGTTAATGAAATTAGAAAAACATATGATAGTATGGACTCAATTTCAGTAAAAGATAGATCTTTAGTTTTTAATACTGATCTAGTTGAAACCTTAGAATTAGATAATTTAATTAGACAAGCTGTAACTACAGTAGACTCAGCATATCACAGAAAAGAAAGCAGAGGAGCTCATGCCAGAGAAGATTATCCAAAGAGAGATGATCAAAAATTTATGCAACATACTCTTGCCTGGTGGGATGGAAAGAGCTCTAAGATAACTTACAGACCAGTTCATAATTCTACTTTAACTAACGACGTTCAGTATTTCCCTCCACAAGAAAGAGTTTATTAAATGGTTCAGATAAGTTTACCTCAAAATTCTAAGGTAAATAAAGGTAAATACTTCGAAGACAAAACTGGTTCTAAAAACATTCGTAAAGTCAATGTATATAGATGGGATCCATCTACAGAAGAAAACCCAAGAATTGATACCTATGAAGTTGATATGGATAATTGCCCTTCAAAAGTTTTAGATATTTTAAACAAAATAAAAAATGAAATAGACCCAACTTTGGCATATAGAAGGTCTTGTGCTCATGGTGTTTGTGGTTCATGTGCAATGAACATGGGTGGTAAAAATGGTCTTGCTTGTACAAAACCTCATGCTGAAATTGATGGCGATTTAGATATTTATCCTTTGCCTCATTTAAAAGTGAAGAAAGACTTAATAGGTGATTTGGATAGTCTTTATAAACAGTATGAGTCTATTGAACCTTGGTTGAAAAATAACTCTTCCAAAGAAACAACAGAAATTTTTCAATCTAAAGAGGATAGAGCAAAATTAGATGGCGCTTATGAATGTATTATGTGTGCATGCTGTTCGACTTCGTGCCCAAGTTATTGGTGGAACGGCGACAAATATTTAGGACCAGCAGTGCTTTTACAAGCTTACAGGTGGATAGTTGATAGTCGAGATGACGAAAGAAAAGCACGATTAAAAAAAGTTGCTGATGAACTAAAACTTTATAGATGTCATACTATTCTAAATTGTACCAGTGCTTGTCCTAAAGGGCTAAATCCAGCAAAAGCAATTGCTGAAATCAAGAAAATGTTAGCTACAGCTAATGTTTAAATAGACTAATAAGTATTTTTGTTTTAAAAGATCCTACTCATGAGGTTAATTGAACACTTTGTTAGCGGAAAATTATTTTCAGGTTCATCTGATAGAAAAGGTAAGGTTTTTAATCCAGCTACAGGTGAGCAAGAGTCTGAAGTTAAGTTAGCTTCAAAATCAGATTTAGATCAAGCAGTTGAAATTGCCAAAAAAGCATTTGAAACATGGTCTCTAAAGCCTGCTCTTCAAAGAGCGAGAGTAATGTTCAAATTTAAAGAATTAATTGAAAAAAATTCTGATGAATTGACAAAACTAATTGTTTCTGAACATGGAAAAGTTTTTGAGGATGCCAGAGGCTCTTTAACAAGAGGACTTGAAGTTGTTGAATTTGCTTGTGGAATACCCCATTTATTAAAGGGTGAATTTTCTGAAAATGTTGGAACAAATGTTGACAGTTGGTCAATGAGACAGCCTTTAGGAGTGGTTGCAGGGATTACTCCATTTAATTTTCCTGCTATGGTTCCAATGTGGATGTTTCCAATAGCAATCGCTTGTGGAAATACTTTTATCTTAAAGCCATCTGAAAAGGATCCTTCATGTTCTATTATGTTAGCTCAATTGCTCACAGAAGCAGGTCTGCCAGAGGGCGTGTTTAATGTAGTTAATGGTGACAAAGAATCTGTAGATGCAATATTAGATAACCCAGATGTAAAAGCAGTAAGTTTTGTAGGTTCAACTCCAATTGCAAAATATATTTATGAAAACTCAGCTAAAAATGAAAAGAGAGTTCAAGCACTAGGTGGTGCTAAAAATCATTTGGTGGTAATGCCAGATTGTGATTTAGATGGAGCAGTTAATGGTTTAATGGGCGCAGCTTATGGTTCTGCAGGCGAAAGATGTATGGCTCAGTCTGTTGCGGTTGCTGTCGGAGATATTGGAGACGAGCTTGTTTCAAGATTATCTAAAAAAGCTGAAGCTTTAAAAGTTGGCCCTGGGATAGATAAAGCATCTGAAATGGGTCCTTTGGTAACAAAAGAACACCTAGAAAGAGTTAAAGGATATGTAGATTTAGGTGTTAAAGAGGGTGCTAAACTAGTTGTTGATGGAAGAGATCTTAAACTTCAAGGTTATGAGAATGGATTTTATATTGGTGGTTGTTTATTTGATCATGTCAACAAAGATATGAGAATATACAAAGAGGAAATATTTGGCCCAGTATTATCAGTTGTAAGAGTTAAAACTTTTGATGAGGCTGCAAAATTAATTAATGATCATGAATATGGAAATGGAGTAAGTATTTATACCAGAGATGGAGATGCTGGAAGAACATTCGCTAGCAAAATTCAGGTAGGTATGGTCGGTATTAATGTACCCATACCAGTACCGATGGCCTTTCATAGTTTTGGAGGCTGGAAAAGATCTTTATTTGGAGATAGTGCAATGCACGGTATGGAAGGAATAAAATTTTATACAAAACTTAAAACAGTAACATCTAGATGGCCTTCGGGCATCCGTTCAAATGCGGAATTTGTAATGCCAACAATGAAATAAAAGGAAAATAATGACAAAAATATCTTTAATTGGCGCAGGCCAAATTGGTGGAACACTTGCTCACTTAATTGGTACAAAAGAATTAGTAAACGAAGTAGTGTTGTTTGATGTAGCGAGCGGTATTGCAAAAGGAAAAGCTTTAGATATAGCCCAATCTTCATCTGTTGATGGTTTTAATGTTAAATTTTTAGGTACTGACAATTACAAAGATATTAAGGACTCCGATGTAATAATTATTACAGCAGGTGTCCCTAGAAAACCAGGAATGAGTAGAGATGATTTACTAGGAATAAATTTAAAAATTATTAAACAAGTTGCCGAAGGAGTTAAACAAAACGCCCCAAATGCTTTTGTTATATGTATTACAAATCCATTAGACGTGATGGTTATGGCGTTTCAAAAATTTTCTGGTTTACCAGCTAATAAAGTTGTGGGTATGGCAGGTATATTGGATAGCTCTAGATTTAAATTATTTTTGTCTTTAGAATTAAACGTGCCGGTTAAAGAGATTGAAGCAATGGTGATGGGTGGACATGGTGATACAATGGTCCCTATGCCAAGATTTACAAAAGTATCTGGCCGATCTTTACTTGATTTAGTCAAAGATGGAAAAATATCTCAAGAAAGACTTGAAGTAATAAATCAACGAACAAGAGATGGAGGAGCTGAGATAGTTAAGTTTTTAGAGAAAGGCTCAGCGTTCTATGCTCCTGCAGCATCAGGTGTTCAAATGGCTGAGGCATATTTAAATGATCAAAAAAAATTATTACCATGTGCGGTACAATTAAATGGAGAGTACAGTGTAAATAATGTTTATGCTGGAGTGCCTGTTATCATTGGAAAAAGTGGTGTTGAAAAAATTGAGGAAGTCAGTTTAGATGACAATGAGAAAAAAGAGTTTATGCATTCAATAGATGCAGTAAAAGCTCTTTGGGAAGCTGCATCAAAAATAGATCCTGATCTTTCCAAATAAAATGAATATACACGAGCATCAAGCTAAACAAATCTTGAAAAAATATGGTGCAGTAGTCCCCGAAGGAGTATTTGCTTTAAATGTTGAGGAACTGATAGAGAAAGTAAAATCACTTAAAACTGAAAAATATGTTCTCAAAGCACAAATACATGCTGGTGGAAGAGGAAAAGCTGGAGGTGTAAAAATTTTAAATACAATTGAGGACCTAGAATTAGCAGCTAAAGAGCTGCTTGGAAAAACACTTATTACTCATCAAACAGGCCCAGAGGGAAGAGAAGTTAAAAGATTATATGTTGAAGAGTCCTCAAAAATAGAAAAAGAATTTTATTTATCCTGTCTTGTGGATAGAGCTAGTTCAAAAATTGCTTTCATATCGAGTGATCAAGGAGGCATGGATATTGAAGAAGTAGCAAGCAAAACCCCAGAAAAAATTTTAACAACAAAAGTTGATATTAATGAAAAAATTTCAAATACTGATTGTGAAAAAATTGTAAAAATTTTTAATTTAAATAATGACGCAAAAAATCAAGCGATAACTTTAATTAAATCAATTTATAAAATGTTTATAAGTACTGATGCTAATATGGTTGAGGTAAATCCTTTGATTTTGACTAAAGAAGAAAAAATAGTTTGTTTAGATGCAAAAGTAAATTTTGATTCAAATGCCTTGTTCAGACATCCTGAAATTGTTGAGCTTAGAGATCTTAATGAGGAAGACTCAACAGAAATTGAGGCAAGCAAACATGACCTTGCTTATATAAAATTAGATGGAAGTATAGGCTGTATGGTCAATGGAGCAGGTTTAGCAATGGCTACAATGGATATAATAAAATTATATGGAAAGGAGCCAGCCAATTTTTTAGATGTAGGAGGGGGTGCATCAAAAGAAAAAGTTTCTGCGGCTTTAAAAATTATTCTTTCTGATAAGAATGTTAAAGGTATCTTAATAAATATTTTTGGGGGAATTATGAGGTGTGATGTGCTTGCACAAGGGGTAGTAGATGCTGCTAAGAAGATAAACATCAGTGTTCCTTTAGTGGTTAGACTTGCAGGTACAAATTTTAAAGAAGGTAAAGAAATACTCGATAATTCTGGTTTGAAGTTAATATCAGCAGTAAATTTAGATGATGCAGCTAAAAAAATTGTTGAGGCGATAAAATAAATGTCAGTATTAGTAAATAAAAATACAAAAGTTATTTGTCAGGGTTTCACAGGATCCCATGGCACATTCCACTCTGAACAAGCAATAGAGTATGGGACAAATCTTGTAGGTGGAGTAACCCCTAAAAAAGGAGGTCAAAAACATTTAGAAAGACCAGTTTTCAATACAGTATTAGAGGCAAAAAATGAGGTAGGTGCAGATGCTACTATGATCTATGTTCCAGCAAAATTTGCAGCTGCTGCAATCATTGAAGCAATTGATGCATCAATAGATCTTATAGTTTGTATAACAGAAGGCATTCCAGTACAGGATATGCTTAAAGTCAGACAAAGTTTGGCTAGCTCAAATAGTCGTCTTATTGGGCCAAACTGTCCAGGAATAATTACACCTGATGAATGTAAAATTGGAATAATGCCTGGAAGTATTCATAAAAGAGGATCGGTTGGTATCGTTTCTAGATCAGGAACACTAACTTATGAGGCAGTAGCACAAACTACTGAAAACGGACTGGGTCAATCAACTTGTATTGGCATTGGAGGAGATCCAATCAACGGTACAAATTTTATAGATTGTTTAGATTTATTTTTAAATGATGATGAGACAGAGTCGATTTTAATGATTGGGGAAATAGGGGGCTCAGCAGAGGAAGAAGCTTCAGAATTTGTCAAAAATCATAAAATTAAAAAACCTATAGTTGGATTTATTGCAGGAATTACAGCTCCGCCTGGTCGAAGAATGGGTCATGCAGGGGCTATTATTTCTGGAGGTAAAGGTGGGGCAAAAGATAAAATAAAAAAGATGGAGGAATGTGGGATTACAGTTGCAGAATCACCATCAATTATTGGAAAAACATTGTTTGATAAACTGTCTAATTGAAAAATACTATTAGAAGGATATATTAAGCAAAAAAGATGTCTTCATCAAAAAATCTCGAATTTGAAAAAACTTCATTCTTAAATAAGTCTAATAGTGCATTTATTGAACAAATGTATCTCAAATTTATAAACAAAGATCCAGAATTACCTGAGAGCTGGGCAAATTATTTTGCGGGAATAGGCGAAGAGTTAAAAGTTATTGCGTCAGAAATTAATGGACCATCATGGGGGCCTTCAAAAGTAAAAATAGATATTGATGAATTACAAAAAAAAATAGAGATAGAGGACAACAATAAAGTAAATAATGAAAAAATAGATTCATCAGAAAAATTTAATTTTCAATTACTTGCAGACTCTAACAAAGATTCAATAAGTGCTGTTGCCTTAATACGTGCTTATAGATTGAGAGGACATTTATTAGCAAATTTAGATCCACTAGAAATGAGAGAATCTGAGTATCTTGATGAATTACATCCTGAATTTTATGGTTTTAAAAAACAGAATTATGAAAAGAAAATTTTCTTAAATGGAGTAATTAATAAAAAATATGCAAATATTAAAGAAATACTAAAATTTTTAAAAAAAACATATTGTGGAAATATTGGTTATGAGTTTATGCATGTTTCAAATCCAGTTGAGAGAAAATGGTTTAGAGACAGAATAGAGCAAGATCAAAATGCTTTAAACTTTACCAAGAACGGTAAAGAGGCAATACTAAATAAACTTGTACAAGCAGAAGGTTTTGAAAAATTTTTAGCAACTAAATACGTTGGTACAAAAAGATTTGGCCTTGATGGGGGTGAAAGTTTAATACCAGCCCTTGAGCAAATAATTAAAATTGGTGGACAAAATCAAATTAAAGAAGTTAAAATTGGAATGTCCCATAGAGGTAGACTTAATGTTTTAGCAAATGTGTTACAAAAATCCTATAAAAGAATATTTAATGAATTTGCAGGAGAAGTAAGCTCAGACTCTGAGGAAAGTGCAGGAGATGTAAAATACCATCTTGGTGCATCTTCAGATAGGCAGTTTGATGGAAACTCTGTTCACGTAAGTTTAACAGATAATCCCTCTCATTTAGAAGCTGTCAATCCAGTAGTTTTAGGACAAACAAGAGCAAAGCAGTTTTTTCATAAAGATAAAGAAAGAAATAAAGTTATACCTATTCTTATTCATGGAGATGCTGCTTTTGCTGGTCAAGGAGTGGTAGCAGAATGTTTTGCTATGTCAGGACTTCCTGGCCATAATACAGGTGGTACCATTCATATTATAGTAAATAATCAAATTGGGTTTACTACTAGTCCAAGATTTGCCAGGTCATCACCATACCCATCAGATGTTGCAAAAATGGTTGAAGCTCCAATTCTTCACGTAAACGGAGATGATCCAGAAGCAGTTGTTTATGCAACTAGAATTGCTACTGAATTTAGACTGAAGTTTAATAGAGATGTTGTAGTCGACCTAATTTGTTACAGAAGATTTGGACATAACGAAGGGGATGAACCTTCATTTACTCAGCCATTAATGTATAAAAAAATTAGATCACATCCAAGTGTTTATAAGATTTATGGAAACAAATTAGTTAACGAAAATTCAATTACCCAAAATCTTTTAGATCAAAATGTAAAAGGATTTAAAGATTTATTGGATGAACAATACAAAAGTGCAAAAGATTACAAGCCTAAAATAGAATGGTTTGAGGGGTCATGGTCTAGATACAAACCTGAGAAAGGTAAAGATAAAAGAGGTTTGACTGGTTTTGATGAAAACAAATTAAAAGAAATTTCTGACAGAATAAATACTATACCTACTGAAATTAATATTCATAAAACTATTTCTAAAATTTTAAACATTAGAAGAAATTCAGTAGACAAAGGTTTTGATATTGATTGGTCTACAGCAGAGGCACTAGCTTTTGGTTCTTTACTTGAAGAAGGTTATCCAGTCAGGCTAGTTGGTCAAGACTCTGGCAGAGGAACATTTAGTCAAAGACATTCAGTTTTAAGAGATCAGACTGATAATTCTAGATATATTCCGTTAAACAATATTTCAAGCAAACAAAAAAAATTTGAAGTAGTTGATAGTTTTTTATCTGAACTTGCAGTTTTGGGATTCGAATATGGCTATAGTTTAGTTGAGCCTAATACGTTAACTTTGTGGGAAGCCCAATTTGGAGATTTTGCTAATGGTGCACAAGTTGTAATTGATCAATTTATTGCATCAGGTGAAAGAAAGTGGAACAGAGCTTCAGGATTAGTGATGTTATTGCCCCATGCTTATGAAGGACAAGGGCCGGAACATTCATCTGCAAGATTAGAAAGATTTTTACAACTGTGCTCAAATGATAATATGCAAGTATTAAACTGTACTACTCCTGCTAATTATTTTCATGCTTTAAGAAGACAAATGCATAGAGATTTTAGAAAGCCATTAATAATTATGACACCAAAATCTTTATTAAGAAATAAATTCTGTGTTTCAAATTTAAACGATTTTAATAAAGAAAATACGTTTCATCGAATATTATGGGATCATGCAATTGATCCAAAAGCAGATGGTTTTATTAAGCTAAAAGATAGTTCAAAGATAAAAAAAGTAATTTTATGTTCTGGAAAAATATATTTCGATCTTTTGGACGCTAGAGAAAAACTTAAAAAAGATGACGTGATAATTTTTAGAGTGGAACAGCTATATCCTTTTCCTGCAAAAGCTCTTACAAATGAGCTAAAACCATATGCAAAAAATGCAAATTTTTTCTGGTGCCAAGAAGAGCCTAAAAATATGGGTGCCTGGTTTTCGGTTAGAGATTATATCCAATGGACATTAGATAGTTTAAAGGCTAATAATAATATAATTTCTTATATAGGAAGAAGCCCAGATGCAAGTCCAGCAACCGGATATGCCAAAAGGCACAATTCTCAACAACAAGAAATAATAAATAAGGTTTTTGAATAAATTGTAATGAGTGAAAAAATTGTAGTTCCTGCACTTGGTGAGAGTATAACCGAAGCAACAGTGGCTAAATGGTTAAAAAATGCCGGAGATTCCGTTCATGCTGACGAACCAATAGTTGAACTTGAAACAGATAAAGTAAATTTAGAAGTCCCCTCTCCAATAACAGGAGTGATAACTGAAATAAATTCTAAAGATGGATCAGTAGTTGAAGTGGGAGCTTTATTGGGTTCCGTTTCCGAAAATGCTAGTAGCGTTAAACCTAGTCCTAAAAAGAATGAAGAAGTTAAAAAAGAAGATACCAAATCTACTGAAAATAATGTGATTAAATTAGACCCAATTAAAAAAGAACCAAAAGTTTTTGAGGAGACCTTTAAAGCAGAAGAGCAAAGTGAAAAACCTTTAGTATTAACTGATGAAGTTGAAGAGGCCGCACCAGTCATTAATAACATTCAGAACCAAACATTGTCACCAGCTGTTCGAAAAATTGTTACTGAAAACAATATAGACTTAGCTACTGTTCTAGGCTCAGGAAAAGATGGACGAGTTCTAAAAGGTGACTTAATAAGTATGATGGGAGCAAACCCAAAACCTTCAGAAAGAAAAATTCAATATGGTGAAGAAGAAAGAATCAAGATGACCAGACTTAGACAAACTATTGCTAAGAGATTAAAGCAAGCTCAAGAAAATGCAGCCTTATTAACAACTTTCAATGAAGTCGACATGACAAATATCATGGAAATGAGAAAAGAAAATCAGGAAGATTTTCAATCTAGATATAATATTAAACTTGGCTTTATGTCGTTTTTTGTGAAAGCATGTGTTGTTGCCCTAAAGAATTTTCCAGCAGTAAATGCAGAAATTGATGGTGATGAAATAGTTTATAAAAATTATTATAATATTAGTTTTGCAGTCGGAACTGACAAAGGTTTAGTTGTGCCAGTTTTAAGAAATGCAGATGAGTTATCTTTTGCTGATATCGAAAAAAATATTAAAGAAATTTCTGAAAAAGCGAAAGACGGAAAGTTAGTAATCGAAGATCTTCAAGGAGGAACATTCACAATAAGTAATGGTGGAGTTTATGGATCTATGCTTTCAACACCTATATTAAATCTTCCACAATCAGGGGTTTTAGGTATGCACAATATTGTTGAGAGGCCAGCAGTTGTCGATGGAGAAATTAAAATAAGACCAATAATGTATTTAGCATTGTCCTATGATCATAGAATTATTGATGGCAAAGAATCAGTGTCATTTCTTAAAATGATAAAGGAAAATTTAGAGGAGCCAAGAAGGTTGTTTTTGGATATTTAGATGTCAGAAAAATTTCAAGCAGTAGTTATTGGCGGTGGACCTGGAGGATATGTTTGTGCGATTAGACTTTCCCAACTAGGATTAAAAACTGCATGCATAGAGGCTAGAGGCTCTTTAGGAGGGACTTGTTTAAATGTTGGGTGTATACCTTCAAAGAGTTTGCTAAATTTATCTGAGGAATTTCACAAAGTTAAAGGTTTGGCTAATAAAGGAATAGAAGTAGGAGATGTTAGGCTAAACCTAGATAAAATGATGAAAAGTAAAGATAAAGCTGTAACTGTTCTTACAAAGGGGGTTGAATTTTTATTTAAGAAAAACAAAGTAACTTATTTCAAAGGTTATGGTAGTTTCAAATCTCAAAACGAAATTTCAATTAAAGATAATGAAAATAAAGAAACCATTATACAATCTGAAAAAACTATAATAGCAACAGGATCTGTAGCCACTTCTTTACCAGGAATTGAAATCGATGAGCAAAAAATAGTTTCTTCAACTGGTGCATTGAAGCTAGAAAAAGTTCCAAACAAAATGGTTGTTGTAGGTGGTGGTTATATTGGGTTAGAAATGGGATCGGTTTGGTCAAGATTGGGTTCTGAAGTACAGGTGGTAGAGTTTTTAGATCATATAACTCCAGGTATGGATAAAGAAATATCCTCAGAATTTATGAAAATTCTAAAAAAACAAGGCATAAAGTTTAACATGCAAAATAAAGTTGAAACAATTAAAAAAAATAAATTTGGAGTAACAGTATCTACTGTTGATAAAGAGGGAAATAAAAATGATTTAGATTGTGACGTAGTTTTGATTTCTGTTGGCAGGAAGGCAAATACTGAGGGCTTAAATTTAGAAACCATTGGAGTTGAACTGGATGACAAAAAAAGAATTAAAACTGATAAATCATTCAAAACAAATTTAGAGAATATATATGCAATAGGTGATGTGATATCAGGACCCATGCTTGCTCACAAAGCAGAAGATGAAGGCATTGCTGTTGCTGAGAACATTGTAGGACAATCAGGGCATGTCAATTATGATACTATTCCAGGTGTTGTATATACCACTCCAGAAGTTGCAGCGATTGGAAAAACTGAGGAACAATTAAAAGATTCTAAAATGAAATATAAAGTTGGAAAATTTTCATTTATGGCAAATTCAAGAGCTAAAGCTATTGATGATGCAGAAGGATTTGTGAAGATTTTAGCTGATGAAAAAACAGATAAAGTATTGGGTGCTCATATAATAGGCCCACATGCTGGTGAATTAATTGCTGAAATTGGTGTTGCTATGGAGTTTGGAGCTAGCTCAGAGGACATTGCACGTACATGTCATGCTCACCCAACTTTTTCAGAGGCAGTAAAAGAGGCAGCTTTATCAGTAGATAAAAGAGCAATACACTCTTAATTTTTTTTCATATTATAAAATATGAAATATCCGATTCTATTACCCAATATTTTTAATCATCCGTTCACATATGAAAGTGATTTAGATTTAAAAATTGGTGAATATGTATCAGTTCCATTTGGTAAAAATAAATTTACTGGGGTGGTATGGGATAAATTAGAAGATAATAAACAAAAAAAATTTAAATTAAAAAAAGTTTTTAAGAAATTAAAAGTTAAACCACTAAAAAAAACAACTATAAACTTTTTAAATTGGTTTTCAGAATATAACATTATTCCAAAAGGCATGGCTTTAAAATTGATGCTGTTAAGCAATAATGCAATTGAGGACAATATAAAAAATAATTTTAAAGTTTTTGAAAGCAATATAAAAAGTAATTCAATAAAACTTTCAGAAGATCAAAAGACATCCCTTAAGGAAATGGACTTTTTAAACAATAAGTTTAGAGTACATGTTTTACAAGGTACAACTGGCTCTGGAAAAACCTTTGTTTATTTTGAGGCGTTAAAATCTCTAATAAAGAAGGGTTTTCAAGGCTTAATATTACTCCCAGAAATAGGACTAACGGGTCAATTCGAGCAAAAATTTGTTGAATATTTTGGTTTTAATCCAGCTGTATGGCATTCGGGAATATCTAAAAAGAAAAAAGAAATAATATGGAATGGAATTTCTAATGGAAAAATTCAGGTTATTATTGGAGCAAGATCATCTTTATTTTTACCATTTAAAAAACTTGGAATTATTATTGTTGATGAGGAACACGATCAGTCATTTAAGCAAGATGAAGGGATAACTTATAATGCGAGAGACATGGCAATAGCCAGAGCATCATTTGAAAATATTCCAATAAATCTAATAACTGCAGTTCCATCTGTTGAAACTTACAAAAATATAAAAAAGGGAAAGTATGGTTTATCTAGATTAGACAAGAGATATAAAAATGCTTCTCTTCCAAATTATGAAATTATAAATTTAAATAATTCTAAGATAGAAAAGCAGTGCTGGTTATCAAATAAAATTATTAAAAAAGTAAATTCTCATTTGGAAAAAAAAGATCAAGTTTTATTTTTTTTAAACAGACGCGGATTTTCACCAAATGTATTATGCAATAAATGTTATATAAGTTTTTCATGTCCAAACTGTAGTATCAACTTAGTTTATCATAAAAATAAAGATAATTTACTTTGTCATTACTGTGGATATAAATCCCATTTAAAAAGAGAATGTTCTAAAGTAGGAAATTGTGAATTTATTTTTAGTGGCCCTGGTGTTGAAAGGATATCAGACGAAGTAAAAAAAAAATTTCCAGGCAAGAAAATAGAAATCTTTTCAAGTGATACAATGAATAAAAAAGACTCAATGGATAAACTGGATAAAATTATTAAAAATGAAACTAACATTTTAGTTGGAACTCAACTAATTTCAAAGGGATTCCATTTTCCAAGTTTAAATTGTATTGTAGTTGTCGACATCGATCTTTCATCGCAAGGACATGATTTAAGAGGAGCTGAAAAGAATTTACAACTTTATCATCAACTTTCAGGAAGAGCTGGCAGAACTGGAAAACCAGCTACAGTTTATTTTCAAACATATAACCACGATACAAAGATGATAGATGATATTACCAATAAAAATCCTGATATTTTTCTAGATAGAGAGTTAGAGATTAGAAAAAAAAATAAACTTCCACCCTTTCAAAGATTTATCTCACTAATTCTTACAGGTGAAAATGAGCATAAATTAGAATCAGAGGCTCTAGGATTTAAAAATTTTATAGAAACTAAGATTGAAGGAAGAGTATTGGGCCCAGTAAATGCACCTATATTTAGATTGAAGAGAAAATTTAGAATTAGATTGTTAATAAGAGGAATTAAATCAATGAAAGTACAAAACTCAATTGCAAAAATTATTCCAAATTATAAGTTTGCAGCTGGAATAAAACTTTCAGTTGATGTTGACCCTATAAATTTCAATTAATGAGCAAAAAAGCACATTTTTTACAAATCGGTTACTTGAAGACATAAAGGTCATATGCTAATTAAAGCCTGATTTTAATTTAATCTTCAACATTATAGAGGAACAAAGTTGAGCAAAGACACGGGATTTTCAATAACTTCGGCCGAAAGATATTCGCTTGCACTTTATGAGCTATCCAACGAGAGCAATCTTTTGACTCAAATTGAGGAACAGTGTTCATCTGTCCTAGAATTGATAAACACTAGTAATGACTTTAAAAATTTAATTAAAGATCCAACAACAAAGCAGGATGATTTATTAAAGAGTATAAATTCAATTTCAGAAAATTATAAATTTGAAATTTTGTTTAAAAATTTTTTAAACTTTTTAATTCAAAAAAGAAGGTTCTTTTTTTTAGAGAGAATTCTTAAAAGTTTTATTGAGATATGTTCAAAAAAAAGAGGTGAACTTAAGGCAGAATTAAAATCAGCAAAAGAATTATCAAATGATGAAATAACCAAAATTACAGAGGAGCTCACTAAAAATTTTAGCTCAAAAATAAAATTAAACTACAAATATGATAACAGTTTAATAGGAGGTTTAGTACTTCAAGTTGGAAGCACCATGGTTGATACCTCAATTAAAAATAAATTACAACAAATTGAAAACAGAATGATAGAGGCATAAATGGAAATCAATCCTTCAGAAGTTACAAAAATATTAAAAGAACAAATTAAAAATTTTGGTGAAAAGACTGAGGTTACTGAAGTCGGCCAAGTATTATCCGTTGGAGACGGTATTGCTAGAATTTATGGTTTGGATAATGTTCAGGCCGGTGAGATGGTTGAGTTTGCTGATGGTTCAAAAGGTATGGCTCTTAATTTGGAAAGTGAAAATGTTGGTGTTGTAATTTTTGGTGACGACAGAAATATTAAAGAAGGTGATGTTGTTAAAAGAACAGGAAATATTGTTGATACACCAGTAGGAAAAGAACTTTTAGGTAGAGTGGTTGATGGTCTTGGAAATCCAATTGATGGAAAAGGAGCACTTGATAAAAGTGTAAAAAAAACAAGGGTAGAAGTTAAAGCACCTGGTATTATCCCGAGACAATCAGTTAGTGAACCAATGCAAACTGGATTAAAATCCATTGATAGTTTAGTGCCAATTGGAAGAGGTCAAAGAGAATTAATTATTGGAGATAGACAGACAGGTAAAACTGCTGTTGCTGTCGATGCAATTATAAATCAGAAAAAAATTAATGAGTCAGGTGATGAGAAACAAAAATTATACTGTATTTATGTTGCAGTAGGTCAAAAAAGATCAACAGTAAGACAAATTCAAAAAACTTTAGAAGAAGCTGGAGCAATGGAATACACAACTATTGTTGCTGCTACAGCATCAGACTCAGCACCACTACAATTTTTAGCTCCTTACACAGGTTGCGCAATGGGTGAATATTTTAGGGATAATGGAATGCACGCATTAATTATTTACGATGATCTATCTAAACAAGCTGTTGCATATAGACAAATGTCTCTTCTTTTAAGAAGACCTCCAGGAAGGGAAGCTTATCCAGGAGATGTATTTTATTTGCACAGTAGATTATTAGAAAGAGCTGCAAAACTTAGTGATGAACATGGTGGGGGATCATTAACTGCACTTCCAATAATTGAAACACAAGGAGGTGATGTTTCTGCATTCATCCCAACTAATGTTATTTCAATTACAGACGGCCAAATTTTTTTAGAAACAGAGCTTTTTAACCAAGGTATTAGACCAGCAATTAACGTTGGATTGTCTGTATCGAGGGTTGGATCTTCAGCTCAAACAAAAGCCATGAAAAATGTATCAGGCTCCATGAAACTTGAGTTAGCTCAGTACAGAGAAATGGCAGCTTTTGCTCAATTTGGATCAGATTTAGATGCTTCTACTCAACAGCTTCTTAATAGAGGTTCAAAATTGACAGAACTTTTAAAACAAAAACAATATTCACCACTGACAGTCGCAGAGCAGGTAGTGTCTGTTTTTTGTGGAGTTAAAGGTTATTTAGATGATATAGATTTAAAAGATATTGCGGACTTCGAGACAAAAATAATTGAAAAATGCAAATCTGATAAACCTGAAATAATTGACTCCATCCAAAGCTCTGGAAAACTTGAAGAAGACAAAGAAAAACTATTAATAGAAGTAATTATTCAACTTAAACAAAACCTTAAATCATAATAATAAATGGCAAGTTTAGACGATTTAAAAAAAAGAATTGCGAGTGTTAAGTCTACACAGAAAATTACAAAAGCTATGAAGATGGTTGCTGCAGCGAAACTTAGAAAAGCACAAGAAAGTGCAGAAAAGGGAAGGCCTTATTCAGAAAAAATGAATAATGTTATTTTAAATTTGTTAAATGGAATATCAGATAAAGAGAATGCTCCAAAACTATTATTAGGAACAGGAGATGATAAGGTTCATTTATGTGTTGTAATGACATCAGATAGAGGATTATGTGGAGGTTTCAATTCTAATATAATTAAAAAAGCTAAAAATTACTTCTCGAAAATTTTAAGTGATGGAAAAGAACTTAAAATCATAACTGTAGGCTCAAAAGGAAATGATCAGTTAAAAAGAATGTATGGTGATAAAATTATTGAGAACATTTCTTTTAAGGAGTCAAAAAATGCTAATTATTTTGATGCTGATAAGGTTGGCAAGATAGTAATAGATAAATTTGAGAATAGTGAATTTGATATATGTACTATTTTTTATAATCAATTTAAAAACGTAATTACTCAAATCCCTCAAGCCCAACAGATAATCCCTCTTAATAGTGAGGATAGTGAGGATAATACTTCAGAGGAAAGTTATGAGTTTGAACCAGATAAAGATGAAATTTTGAGCAATTTATTGCCAAAGAATATTTCAACACAAATATTCAAAGCAATGTTAGAGAATTCAGCTAGCGAACAAGGATCTAGGATGAGTGCAATGGACAATGCAACCCGAAACGCAGGTGAAATGGTTGACAAACTTACTATCCAGTATAATAGAAGTCGTCAGGCAGCAATTACAAAAGAACTAATAGAAATTATATCAGGAGCAGAAAGTTTATAATTATGAGCAAAGGAATAATCACACAAGTTATTGGAGCAGTAGTTGATGTAAAATTTGAGGGAGAACTTCCAGAAATTCTAACAGCATTGGAATGTAAAAATGGCGATAACAGATTGGTTTTAGAAGTTGCTCAACATTTAGGTGAAACAACAGTTAGAACAATTGCGATGGATGCTACTGAAGGACTAAAAAGAGGTGATGAAGTGATAAATACTAGTGCTCCTATTCAAGTACCTGTCGGACCTGAAACTCTTGGAAGAATTATTAATGTAATTGGTGAGCCCATAGATGAAAGAGGTGAAGTTAAAACAAAAGAAAGTTGGCCAATTCATAGAGCAGCCCCTGAATTTAATGATCAGTCAACGGAAACAGAAATTCTTGTAACTGGTATAAAGGTTATTGATCTGTTAGCACCTTATGCTAAAGGTGGAAAAATTGGATTATTTGGTGGAGCTGGAGTAGGTAAAACAGTCTTAATTATGGAATTAATTAATAACGTTGCAAAAGCACATGGAGGATTTTCAGTTTTTGCAGGAGTAGGTGAACGAACTAGAGAAGGAAACGACCTTTATCATGAGATGATGGATTCTGGAGTAATAAAAAAAGATGGTCCTGGATCTAAAGCTGCACTAGTTTATGGACAGATGAACGAGCCTCCTGGAGCAAGAGCAAGAGTTGCGCTTACAGGTTTAACAGTTGCTGAGTATTTCAGAGACCAAGAAGGTCAAGATGTTCTTTTCTTTGTTGATAATATTTTTAGGTTTACTCAAGCTGGCTCAGAGGTTTCAGCACTATTAGGAAGAATTCCCTCTGCAGTTGGATATCAACCAACACTAGCTACAGATATGGGAAATCTACAGGAAAGAATTACAACAACAAACAAGGGTTCAATTACATCAGTTCAAGCAATTTATGTACCAGCTGATGACTTAACTGATCCAGCTCCAGCAACTTCATTTGCACACTTGGATGCAACAACTGTACTTTCAAGACAGATCGCTGAGATTGGTATTTATCCAGCTGTTGATCCATTAGATTCTACATCCAGAATTTTGGACCCAAGAGTTGTGGGAGACGAACACTATAAGGTAGCAAGAGATGTCCAAAAAATATTACAATCTTACAAGTCACTTCAAGATATTATTGCAATTCTTGGTATGGATGAATTATCTGAAGAGGATAAATTAGTAGTTGCTAGAGCTAGAAAAATTCAAAGATTTTTATCTCAACCGTTTTTTGTAGCTGAAGTTTTTACTGGTTCACCTGGAAAATTAGTTGATTTAGAATCAACCATCAAAGGTTTTGATGCTATTTGTAAAGGTGAATACGATCATTTACCAGAAGCAGCATTTTACATGGTTGGTACTATTGAGGAAGCAATTGAAAAAGCTAAGAAAATGGAAAAAGAAGCTGCTGCTTAATGAGCGAAGAATTTAAAATTGAAATTGTAAATCCAGAAAAATCTTTTTTAGTAAAAGATGACGTTTCTGAGGTTGTCGTACCTGCCTATGAAGGAGAAATGGGAATATTAAAAGATCATATTTCAATTATTTCTTTTTTAAAGCCTGGAATTATTAAAATTTTATCAAAATCAGGTGATGAAAGTTATTATATTGAAGATGGTATTGTTGAATTTAAAAGTAATAATCTTTCAATTCTTACTAGCTCAATATTTAATATTGCTGATATGGATAAATCCAAACAACAAGATTTGTTGAAACAAGCAGAGGAAGAATCTGGCAAGGAAGAAATAAGTGACCAGTCTAGGTATTTAATTGATCAAAAAATCGAAGTTTTAAAAACTCTAAATTAGATTAATTTTTCAACTTTTTGTTGTACTTCTTTGTAAACATGCAACTTAAAGTCTACCACTACATTTGTTAATTGATCTAGCTCTATCCATTTCCAATCTAAAAACTCTGGATGATGAGTGTTAATATCAATTTCTTTATCTTCGCCGATAAATCTCATCAAAAACCACTTTTGTCTTTGTCCTCTATACTTGCCTTTCCAAATAATACCTAATAGACGCTCTGGAAGTTCATAAGTTATCATGCCCTCTAACTCTTTGATAAGTTTAACACTTTTGATACTAGTTTCCTCTTCTAGCTCTCTATAAGCAGCCTTTAAAAAATCTTCACCAGAGTCAACTCCTCCCTGAGGCATCTGCCAAAAATCTTTTGGATTATCAATTCTCTTTGCTACGAATACTTTGTTTTCCTCATTTAGAACTACAATTCCCACGCCACTTCTTAGTGGTAATTTACTATATTTCTTATCCATGTTATCCGTTGAGCAACTTAATAGCGTAACTTAGTTGATTGTCTGTTTCAGTCTTTATCTTAAAATCATCTCCATCTTCATTTATTTCTATATCAGGTCTTACACCGACTTCAGAAATAGACTTTCCAGACGGTAGATAATATCTTGCAACAGTTAATCGTATAGCACCTTTATTTTTAAGTGGAATTATAGATTGTACAGATCCTTTTCCATAACTGTTTTCTCCAACAATTATTGCTCTTTTATGGTCCTTAAGTGCACCAGCCACTATTTCAGAGGCAGAGGCTGAACCGTAATTAATCAATACTAACAATGTTTTTCCATCTGTAATATCTCCTTTTTTAGCAAACCACTTTCTATTTTCTGATTTTTTTCTACTTTTTGTAGATACTATCTCCCCATTATCTAAAAAAAAATCTGAGATTGTTATAGCTTGAGATAATAGTCCTCCAGGATTATTTCTTAGATCTAAAATAAACGCATTTATACTTTCATTTTTTTTCAATTTTTTAATCTGTTTTTCAATTTGATCGCTACTATTTTCATTAAATGATGTAAGTCTTATATATCCTATATTATTTTCTAAAATTTCAGATTTGACTGATTGGATTTCTATTATTTCTCTAACAATATTAAATGTTAATGCTTTTTTTTCTCCTCTTCGCCTCACAGTTAGTTCTATTCCAGAACCAACCGGCCCCCTCATCAAATCTACAGCTTCTGCTAAGGATTTACCTTGTACTTGAATGTTATTTATTTTTACAATGTAGTCACCAGCTTTTAGTCCTGCTTTTGAAGCAGGTGTATCATCTATAGGCGATATTACCTTAACTACACCAGCCTCCATACTTACTTCAATACCTAGACCTCCAAATTCACCACTTGTCTCCGTTTGCATCTGTTCAAGAATTTTTGGTGACATATATGCGGAGTAAGGATCAAGAGATTGAAGTAGACCATTGATAGCAGAGTCCATACTTTCAGACTGATTTATCTCATCTACGTACTCTTTATTTATTTTTTCTAGGACTTCACCAAAAAGATCAATTTTTTTATAAATATCAGTCTCAGCTGTATTTACGCTGTTATTAAAAAAAAAAACAGATAAAAAAATTATTAAATATGTTTTAAATAATTTCATATCATAACTTTTTCTTTCGGAATAAATTCTGACCAAATTTTTTCAAGTTCATAAAATTTTCTTTTTTCAGGATGAAAAATATGAATAATTAAATCTATACCATCAACTAATTTCCATTCATTACTTTGTTTCCCCTCAATTTTAGAGTCAGGAACTCCATTTTTTTTTAACTTTTCTAAAACTTGTTCCGATAATGACTGAATATGCCTTGAAGAGGTGCCACTGGCAATAATCATATAATCAGCCATTGAACTCTTATCTTTTAAGTCAATTGTTATTATATCCTGTGCTTTATTTAGATCGAGAGTGTTGATTATAATCTGTTTAAGATCTGAAATTTTATCCATTAATTAGATTTAGACTATCAAATTTTTCTTAATTGAGAAGATGAAATGTTGACTTTTTTAAATTCAATAAATTTAAGTACATCTTTATTAAGTTGCTTAAATGTCTTTGATTTTAATGAATTTTTTTTATATCCATGACGATCAAATACTAAAATGTTGCATTTTTGTGAAATTAATTTCGACTTATGCCACTTGTGAAAGCTAATTAAATTATCTGCACCCATTAAAAAATAGATTTCAATATTTTTATTTTTTTTTAAGTGATTGATGAGATCAATGGTTTTGTTTGATTTAATTAAATTTTCATAAAATTTAACTTTTATAAATGAATTTGAGCCAATAATACGTTTACATTTTTTAATTCTTTTTAAAACCGTTGTTTCACTTTCAGCTTTAAAGGGATTCTTTTTTGTTATAGCCCAGATTATGTTCTGAAGTTGAAATCTTTTTTTCGCTTCTTTTGATATTGCTAAGTGTCCTTTATGTGCAGGATCAAAAGAACCTCCTAGAACACCAATTTTTATTTTTTTAGTATTCAATTTATTTTCTTGTTTTTCCTTTACTCGTAATTTCATATTTATAAGAAACTAATTGATTTAAACCTACAGGTCCTCTAGGCGGTAATATATTTGTAGAAATTCCTACTTCTCCACCAAATCCAAATTCTCCACCATCAGCAAATTGAGTTGACGTATTATGCATAGCAATTGAGCTTTTAACATTTTTTAAAAAGTTTTTGGCTGTTTTTTTATTATTTGTAATTATACAATCTGTATGCATCGTTCCATATTTATTTATATGATCAATACTTTCTTTGAGATTATTTACTATTTTTACTGATACTGCAGGTGCTAAATATTCTGTAGACCAATTTTTCTCTTTAGCTGGTAATATTTTTCCTCTGTAATACTTTTTTAAAAACCTATCTCCATATATTTTGCAATTTTTGTTTTGTAGCTCGTTCAAAATTGGATTACAAAAGCTTTTTGCAACTTTTTTATGAATCAGAATGGTTTCTGTTGCACCGCAAATGCTTGTATTTCTTAATTTTGCATTATAAACAACTTTTTTTGCCATAGTTAAAGTTGCATCTTTATCAACATATGTATGACAAAGTCCTTCAAGGTGCCCGATAATGGGTACACTAGATAAATCTTGAACTCTTTTAACTAAATTTTTTCCACCTCGTGGAATAATTACATCAATATATTTTTTCATATCTGATAGCAAAATATCCACTACTCTTCTCTGTTTTGTATCAATGAATTGAATAAAATTTGTGTCAACATTATTAATTTTAAGTGCTTTTCGAAAAATCTTTGCTAAAATTCTATTAGTATTTATTGCTTCTGAGCCACCTTTCAAAATTACTGGATTTCCAGATTTAAAGCATAGACTAGCTACATCCGAGGTAACGTTCGGCCTACTCTCGTAAATAACTCCAATTACTCCTATAGGTATTGATATTTTATTAATATTCAAACCATTAGGCCTTTTCCATTTTTCTAAAGTATTTCCAACTGGATCTTTTAATTTTGCAATTTTAATAATTGAATTTTGAATATCTTTTAATTTAGTTTCATTTATAAAAAGTCTACTAATTAAATTATTTTTAATACCTATTTTTCTGGCATAATTTGCATCTTTTAAGTTTTGCTTAAGTATTAATTTTTTTTCATTACCTAATAATTCTGCGTATTTATTTAAAACTTTATTTTTGATTTTTGTATCGATTTTCTGTTCAAAAGCTTTTCTTGCTTTTTTTCCAACTAAATTCATATATTTAATCATTTAAACTTCTACCATATCATCTTTATGAATTACTTCAGATTTAGAAACATAACCTAATAATTTTTCAATTTGATTTGAATGATGGCCCATAATTTTAATTATCTCATCAGAAGTAAATGAACTTAATCCTCTCGCACATTCAACATTCTTTTTATCCAAAATTTTTATATGATCCCCTTTATTAAATTTTCCTGAAATTTTTTTTATTCCAGCAGCTAGTAAACTTTTGCCAGATCGTAGCGCTTTTTTTGCTCCATCATCAATAATTATTTCTCCTTTTGGTGCTATCGAGCTTATTATCCATTTTTTTCTCGCGTCAAGTTTTGAGACCTTAGGACTAAACCAGGTGCACTCATTTTTCTCAATTATTTTTGTGATTGGGTTATTATGTAGCCCATTTGCAATGACCATACTACTACCTGCTAGTTGACAAATTTTTGCGGCCTCAATCTTAGTTTGCATACCTCCACTACCAAATTCATTCATACCTTTAATATTTACATTCCTTAAATCTTTTTTTAAATCTTTAACTATCTTAAGTAATTTTGCGTCTTTAAAAATTTTGGGATTTTTTGTGTAAAGTCCACCAACATCAGAAAGAAGAATTAAAGTATCTGCGTTGGTAATTTGTGTAACTCGAGATGCCAACCTGTCGTTATCTCCATACTTTATTTCTGTTGTAGCTATAGTGTCATTTTCATTTACTATTGGGATAAATCCTAAGTCAAACAAATTTTCAAAAGTCCTTTTGGCATTTAAAGATCTTCTTCTTTCTTCTGTATCTTCAAGAGTAAGAAGTATTTGAGAAATGTTAATTTTAAATTTAGCAAATGTTTGTGAAAATAAATTCATTAACTCAATTTGACCTATAGATGCTATAGCTTGACTTTGATCTAGTTTAATATTTTTTTTATTATAATTCATTTTTTTACAACCAAGAGCAATTGCACCTGAACTCACAATTACAACTTTTTGATTTCTATCCCTTAATTTTTTGATATCTTTTGCAAAACTTGATAGCCATTTTTTTCTAATTTTTTTATTTTCATCCACAAGAAGTGATGAACCAATTTTTACAACAATTATTTTAGAATTTTTAAGATACATAAGATAAAAGTTTAGCCTTAATTTTAGATATAGAACTTTTTTCTAAAGTTGTCATAGTCAATATCTCACATTTTTTATTTTTGGAAAAATGATCAATCACTTCTTTTGCAGTATCTTCATCAATTAAATCAATTTTATTTAAAACTATAAGCTCCTTTTTATCTAGTAATTTAGAGCTGTAGCTTTTTAACTCATTTTTGACCTGATCGTAAGACTCATTGAGATCAATATTTGTAATGTCAATTAGATGTAAAATTGATTTACATCTTTCAATGTGTTTTAAAAATTGAATCCCAAGACCTACACCCTCATGTGCACCTTCCACTAATCCAGGTATATCCGCAATTGTAATTTCTTTATCATCATAATTAGCAACACCAAGATTAGGATTTAATGTTGTAAATCTGTAATTAGCTATTTTTGGATTTGCATTTGTAAGTGCAGCGAGCAAGCTTGACTTACCTGCATTCGGTAAACCAATTATACCGATGTCTGCGATTGTTTTTAATTGTAACCATATTGTAAATTCCTCTCCAACAATTCCTTTAGTAAATTTTCTTGGAGCTCTATTCGTTGAACTTTTAAATCTGGTATTTCCAAGACCGCCTTTACCACCATTTGCTGCAATAAATTCCTCTCCTTTTTTACTAAAATCAAAAAGTAATGTCTTATTGTCTTCTTCAAAGACTTGTGTGCCTAGAGGAACTTTTAAAACTAAATCATCACCACTTTTTCCAGTCCTATTTTGTCCTGCACCATTTTCACCTCTTTCTGCTTTATGATGCTGCTGATATCGATAATCAATTAAGGTATTTAAATTTTCCTCTGACTTTAAAACTATTGATCCGCCTTTACCACCGTCTCCACCATCTGGACCTCCAAATTCAACATATTTCTCTCTTCTGAAACTTGGAGATCCATCTCCGCCATTACCAGCTTTAATATAAATTTTGACTTGATCTAGAAATTTCATAATACAACATCTACTTTGGTTGTACTATTAATTGGGTTTTACTGAAACGAAAGTTCTATCTGCTTTTGATTTTTTGAATACAACTTTACCTTTAACTACTGAAAAAATAGAATGATCTTTACCCATCCCTACATTCTCACCAGGAAAAATTTTAGTTCCTCTTTGTCTTACAATTATATTACCAGGTACGACTGTTTCACCACCATATTTTTTAACACCCAACCTTCGTCCGGCGCTATCCCGACCGTTTCTTGATGATCCACCTGCTTTTTTTGTTGCCATAATTTACCTTATTTTATTTACCTACCGCTTCTTTAGTTTCTTCTTTTTTTGGTGTCTTAGAAACTTTTTCGGCTTCAGATAAAACTTTACCATCTTTTGAAAAAATTTTATTTATTCTTATCATAGAATACTCTTGTCGATGTCCATTTTTTCTTCTTGAATTGTGTCTTCTTCTTTTTTTAAAAATTAGTATGGTTCTATTTTTGCTGTTTTTAATTAAATCAGCTTCGACTTTTGCTCCACTCACATGAGGAGTTCCAACTTCAATAGACTTATCATCCCCATATGCTAGGATCTCATTAAATTCAATCTTTGTTTCAGGTTTTGAATCTGCAAGCTTCTCAACTTTAAGAATTTCACCAGACTTAACTTTGTATTGTTTTCCACCTGTTTTTATAATAGCGTAAGACATACTATGAATATTTTTTTAAATAAACGCAATATAGTTGTAGCTAAGTTTTAGTCAAGCCGAATTCACTAGAAATTATCCTTTAAATCTCGCAGTTTTGAAAAGGTTTTGACATCTTTTGCTCTTAGAAAAATATTGCAATCCAATTCCTCTTTAAGTGTAGACGGAATTGTGGGTAAGCTATTCTTTAACTTTATTTGAATATTTTGTATTTTTTTTTTTAGGTTTATGTTTTCAGAATCATGTTTGATACAAAATTTTGAATTATTAAGAGTATATTCGTGACCACAATAAATTTGAGTATCAAGAGGCATAGCTTTAATTTTATTTAAAGAATTAAACATTTGTTCGTAGGTGCCTTCAAAAATTCTCCCACAGCC
>CABZSY010000002.1 GCA_902528505.1 uncultured Pelagibacteraceae bacterium | reverse complement strand
CTTAATAGATGGATCAAACAAAAAAGAATCAATATCTTCAATGCCAGGTGTTTTTAGATACACAATAAATAGAGTTTCTCAAATAGTAGATAAAGCAATTAAAAAAGGTATTCCAATGGTTGCTCTTTTTCCTAAAACAAAAAATATTTTAAAAAATGATTTGGGTTCTGAATCATTAAATGAAAACAATTTGGTATGCAGAGCAATATTAGAAATCAAAAAAAGATATAAAAATCAAATTGGAATTATGTGTGATGTAGCACTAGATCCTTATACCTCACATGGTCATGATGGATTAATAAAGTCTAATCAAATAGTTAATGATGAAACAATAGAAGTGCTAATAAATCAATCTCTATTACAAGCTGAAATGGGATGCGATGTTCTCGCACCTTCAGATATGATGGATGGAAGAATAGGCAAAATAAGAAAAGCACTTGATAATTCTAATTTTAAAAATACCCAAATTTTGTCCTATGCTGCAAAGTATGCCTCTAGTTTTTATGGACCTTTTAGAGATGCGGTTGGTTCTAAAAGTTCACTTAAAGGTGATAAAAAAACCTATCAAATGGACTTTAGAAATAGTGATGAGTCTATGCGAGAAGTTGCTTTGGACATAAAGGAAGGTGCAGATATGATAATGGTTAAACCAGGAATGCCATACTTAGATATAATTAAATCAATAAAAGAAAAGTTTAGAATTCCAGTTCTAGCCTACCAAGTTTCTGGTGAATATAGTTTATTGGAAACTGCTATTAATAAAAAACTAATACAAAGAAGCGCAGTTTATGAAAGTTTAGTTTCTTTTAAACGTGCAGGAGCAAACGCTATTGTTTCATATTACGCCGATAGAATCGATAAAATTTTAGAATAATTATTTCAAAGAATTCAAAAAAATTATTCTACTATTAGGATAATTTAAATTATTTGGTTTTAAGATTGTTTTATCCAAATAATCTCCAACTAATTTTAAGCCACTTAATAATATATTAATATCGGTGACCTCCAAATCTTTTTCAATAAGAAAGTTAGGAACATATTTCTTTTCACTGTATGAGGTCGCGAAATAAACAGTTTTATTATCTTCTAATTTTTTCTCAACTAAACTTTCTAATTCAAGATCGTAACCTAATAATTTTAGTAACTCTAATTCCCAGAAAATATATTTTTTAAGCCAATTTTGGTCATTCAATAAATTAAAAAGATCTCCAATAAGAAGGTAAACTTTTTTATTTGTCTGTGCTTCGGCTGTTAATATTTTAATTAGATTCATTGCTGAAGTAATACAAGAAAGTTTTTTTTTATGATCAAAATAAAATGGACTGTAAGCATTTAAAATTTCAATTTTAAAATACCCAATTCTATTATCATTTTTTGAATTATAATTAACATGAAGTTTGTTTCCAACTTGAAGATAATTTTTAATTTTTTTAGACGTTCCTCCAAATATAATGCCTGAAACTTTACCTCTACCTAAGGTATATAATTCTGCAATTATAGAATTTTCATTATATCTGGTTTTGCTAACTAAAAACCCTTGATCTATCCAATTCATATTTTTTTCAATTTATATTTTTTAGACATTCAATAGCAGCATTTTGCTCAGCATCTTTTTTTGATTTACCAGATGAAATAAAAAATTTCGTGCTCGGTAGCTTAACTCCTACTTTAAAAATAGGTTTATGACGTGGGCCTGTATTAGAAATAATTTTATAGGTTGGTAATCTTTTATATTTTTTTAAAGCTAGTTCTTGTAGTTTTGTTTTTGCATCAATTTGAGTAATAACACTCTTTTTTATATGCGTACTCCAAAGTTTAAGTATAACTTTTTCAGTTACATTTAATCCTTTGTCTAAATAAATAGCACCAATTAATGCCTCACAACTATCAGAAATGATTTTATCTTCAATTTTGATAATTTTATTTTTTGGATTGAAAGTTTTTATATATTTTTCTAATTCAATTGATTTTGCAACTTCTAGACAAGTTTTTTTATTTACTAAAGATGCAAATTTTTTATCAAGTATTCCTTCTTTTTCATCAGGATAGATTTTTAAAAGTTTTTGAGCAATAATCAAACCAAGAACTCTATCCCCTAAAAATTCAATTTTTTCATTGTTTTCATTTGGATTAAAACTCTTGTGAGTTAAAGATTGAATTAACAAATTACTATTTTTAAATTTTGTATTTATTTTTTTTTCTAGTTTTAAATAATTTATTTTCATCAATTAATTTTATCAAATGTTCTGGTAAATCTAATTGATTTATGCCAATTCCAAAATTCAAAAAAACTACCTATATTCTTATCTGATGAAAAAAAGATGAATTGAGCTTTACCAACTAGATTATCTTTATGGACATAACCAACACTCGTTAAATATCTACTATCCTTAGAGCAATCTCTATTATCACCTAAAAAGAAATAATGATTATCTGGCACAGTAAATATATCTGAATTCTGATAGGTATAATCTTTTAAGTAAACAGTATGAAACTTTTTTCCATTTGGTAATAATTCTTCAAATTTAAAAACATCAATAATTTTACTCCCACAATAAATATTACTTTTACTAATAGTTTTTGACTTGAAAATTTCATTATTATTTAAGTATAGGTTAGAATCTATAAATTGAATCCTATCTCCAGGTAAACCAATTAATCTTTTTATATAGTCTGTTCTATTGTCTGCTGGTGTTTTAAAAACAACTACATCTCCTCTCTCTGGACTATTGAACATTACTCTTTTGCTAAGTATTGGAGGACTAAAAGGAAAAGAATGTCTACTATACCCATAGGAATATTTTGTAACAAACAACCTATCGCCTACCAGCAATGTTGGCTCCATTGATGATGAGGGAATATAAAATGGCTGTACTAAAAGCGATCTTATTACTATAGCAATTACTAAAGCATACAGTAAAGTTTTTATATTTTCAGAAAAAAAATTTTTATCTAGCTTCATATTGATTGAATAATTGCGAAAGCTGTTGAATAATCATTTTCATCAGAAATTGACAGAAAAGAATTAAATTTTTTAATTTTATATTTTTTTTGCACGATTTTAATAATTTTTTTATTTTCAACATATCTAGGCATACCTTTTTTATCATTTATGATTTCAATGTCTTTAAAGTTTAAATTTGAAGTGAATCCAGTTCCTAATGCTTTAGAAAAAGCTTCTTTTGCAGCAAATCTCTTAGAAAAGAAAGCAACTTTGTTTTTGGTTTTTTCAGATAATTTAAGTTCGTTACTACTATAAATTCGACTTTTAAATTTATTGCTCTTAATGGACTCCTTGATCCTTTTGTTATCAATTATATCAACTCCAATACCTAGAATCTTCATGTTATTTCAATAATTTTTTAAAATTTTTAATCACTTTCGACAATCCATAAAATACAGACTCACCTATTATAAAATGACCGATATTATATTCATGAATTTCTTTTATTTTTGAGAGTAATTTAGTGGTTTTGTAATCCAAACCATGCCCTGCATGTACTTCTATACCTAATGAATTTGCAAGCTTCGTACCATTTTTAATTCTTTGAAGTTCTTTGTTATATTTTTGTTTTGACTTAACATTATTTGCTAATTTTCCTGTATGGATTTCAACACAATCTACTTCAAGTAATCTAGAAAGTTTAATATCACTTACAGAGGGATTGATAAATAAACTAGTTCTTATTTTAGCTTTTTTAAATTTAAAGATTATTTTTTTTAATTTATTAAAATTTCTTTTTAAATTTAAACCTCCCTCTGTTGTAATTTCTTTTCTATTTTCTGGTACTATACAGATATAATTTGGTTTTATTCTTAGTGCATTAGATATAATACTTTCATTCATTGAAACCTCGAGATTAACTAATACATTTTTCAAATTACATATCCTTTTTGCATCTTTATCATTAATATGTCTTCTATCTTCTCTTAAATGTATTGTTACATAGTCTGCTCCACAATTGACTACGTGTAATGCGGCACTAATTGGGTCTGGATGTTTTTCACCTCTTGCATTTCTTAATGTTGCAACGTGATCAATATTTACACCTAGTCTTCTCACTTAATAAATCTACTTCCTGGTGTTGTTATAGGGACAGATTTAAGTGTTTCAGGTAATTTATTAAGAGTATATGCAGGCACCTCTATTTTAAGATGAGAAATAATTTTTGTTTTTATTTTTAAAGAATTTTTAGATGATCTATCTATAATAGATGCAAATCCTAATAATTTAGCATTTGCTTTCTTTATTAAATTAACGCATTCCAAACTTGATTTTCCTGTAGTAATAACATCTTCAATAATTAGAACTCTAGCGCCTTTGTTAATATAAAAACCTCTTCTTAATGTAAACTTTCCTTTAACTCTCTCACAAAAAATCGTTTCTTTTTTAAGTAGTCTGCCAATTTCATATCCAATAATTATTCCTCCCATTGCTGGAGCAAGAATTAAGTCAATTTTTTTATATTTTTTTTTGATTTGGTTTGCTAGAGATTTACAAATTTTTTCAGCTAAGTTTGGGAAACTTAGAAGTTTTGCACATTGAATATATTTTGATGAATGCAATCCTGATGATAAAATGAAGTGACCTTCCAATAATGCATTAGTTTTTTTTAAAATATTTAAGGATTTTTTGTGTGAAAGCATTTCTTTTTTCTTCGTGTCTAATTATTTTAAATTTTATACCCTTTTGTTTTAGCACTGCAATAAAATTTGTAAAATTTTTAAGGTTTCTTATGATTAATTTAAATTTAAAATTAATATAGTTTGGGTTTTTACCTACCATCTCTAAACTAGAGATATTTAATTTATAACTTCCAATTAATGAGCTGATATCTCCAAGTTGACCAGGTTTATCAGGTAATGACATCCATAGTGTTGTGTTGTACTTTTTAATTTTTTCCTCTTTTTGCTCACCTTTATCATGCCAATAACGTCTTATAGCAGCTCTAGCTTTTCCAGTTTTAGTGGTAGGTATCCAATGGAGTGATGGAGAACTATTTTTTGAGGTTATGATATACACACGATCACCATTATGGAGAATTGTTTGTAAATCACTTTTGTTTCCATTTATTTCACATCCGGTTGCAGAGTTACCAATTTTTGTATGTACAGCGTAAGCAAAATCAATAGCAGTAGCTTCTTTAGGTAATTTTATTACTGAACCTTTGGGTGTAAAACAAAAAACGTTTTCCTGAAACATCTGAAGTTTAGTGTATTCATATGAGTGTTCAGGATTTTCATTTTTTTCTATAATTTCAACTAAATCTTTTAACCAATCATATTCTTTCCAGCTTAATGAATTAAATTTTTCTGAAGATTTATATTTCCAATGAGATGCTATACCTCTTTCAGCAAATTCATGCATTTCACTTGTTCTTATTTGTATTTCAATTGGTTTCTTATTTGAACCAATTACTGAAGTATGAATAGACTCATAGCCGTTAATTTTTGGAGAAGATATATAGTCTTTAAACTTTCCAGGAATACAATTCCATTTTTTATGAAATATACCCAACGTTTTATAACAGTCGTCTATATTTTTTAAAATTACTCTAAATCCAATAATATCAGTTACTTGCTCTAGCGAAACTCTTTTTTTTTGAACTTTTCTCCAAATTGAAAATGGAGTTTTTTCTCTACCGTAAATTTCTGCGTTAATATGATTTTCATTCAAAATAGAGCTTAATTCATAAGAGAGTTCTTCAAATAAATTTTTCTTATCGAGTTTGATTTCGTCCAATCTTTTTTTAATTAATTTTCTTGCATCATTATTTAAAATTTCAAAAGATAAATCTTCAAGCTCATCACGGATTCTATGCATTCCCATTCTATCTGCAAGTGGTGCATATATTTCCATTGTTTCTTGGGCAATCCTTTTTCTTTTATCTTCTTTGGTTATCGCTTTAATAGTTCTCATATTATGAAGTCGATCAGCAATTTTAACTAATAAAACTCTAATATCTTTGGAAGTTGCTAAAATTAATTTTCTAAAGTTTTCTGCTTTCGAGTTAAAACTTGCAGTGTTTTCAAAAACAGAAATTTTAGTAACCCCATCTACTAAATCAGCTACCTCAGGTCCAAATTCATTTTTAATTGTCTCATATGTAGCAACAGTATCTTCTATTGTGTCATGTAATAATCCAGTAGTAATTGTTGCACTATCTAATTTTAATTCCGTAAGAATATTCGCAACCTCAATGGGATGAACTGAATAAGGATCACCAGATGCTCTTTTTTGATTTTGATGTGCCTTAATAGCAAAGTTATATGCTTTATCTAATCTCTCATGATTGAGAAATTTGTTATACACTTTTACTTTATTTATAAGTTCATTAGAATTTAACATTCTTTACTATATCATTAAATTAAATTTGTTTAATAGATGTAATATCGCCCTCAGGAAGCATTGAAATTAAGGTCTTAATATCTAATTTTTTAGATGGGTGTTTCCATTTTTTTTCAATCTCAAACAAAGGGATTAAAACAAAATTTCTTTTATGCATTCTTTTATGAGGTAAATATAGCTTACTTTTGACATTTAATTTAATTCCATGATAATCAATGATGTCAATATCACATAATCGTGGAGAGTTTTTTTTCGACTTTTTTCTTCCTAAATTAATTTCAATTTTTTTACAAATATTTAGTAAACTCAAAGGGTCATGATGGCATACAATCTTCAATATAATATTTAAAAATTTTGGATAATTCGGGTTAGGCCATGATGGAGTTTCATAATATTTTGAAACAGTAATAAATTTTATATTATTTTCTTTTAATTGAAATTTAGCTTTTTCAATATTTCTTTTTCTAACACCAAGATTTGATCCAATACCTAAATAAATAATTTTAGCTAGATTTTCTGATAAATCTTGATTTTTCACGGTTCCAATCTCTGTTTTTTTTAGTTGCTCTTTTATCATATTGTTTTTTTCCTTTAGCAACTGCTAATTCAATTTTAGCTTTACCTTTTTTAAAATACATTTTTGTTGGTACAATGGTAAAGCGGTCTCTTTGCATTTTTCCAATGAGTTTATTTATCTCTCTTTTGTTTAACAAAAGTTTTCTTTCATCTGTTGGATTGTGATTTGAATAACTTGCTTGCTTATATGGGGAAATATGTGAATTAATAAGTACTATTTCACCTTTTTTTTCAACTGCGTATGCATCTGCTATATTTACTTTACCATCTCTTATAGATTTGATTTCAGAACCCTTTAAAACAATTCCTGCTTCTAAAAGATCTTCAAAAAAATAATTAAAACTTGCTTTTCTGTTTAAACAAATAATTTTTAAACCAGGATTGGTTTTTTTGTTCATTAAATAAGTTTTGCAGACACTATGGCTTTTTTTACAATTATTTTAGTTGCTTCTGTTACTTTAACTAATGGTAATCTAACTTCATCATCACACAAATTCATCAGTTTAGCAGCATATTTTACTGGACTAGGGTTACTTTCTACAAACATTGCAGTGTGTACAGGTTGCAAAATATCATCTAGCTCTTTTGCTTTAATAAGATTCTCATCATTTTTAGATATCGAATTTTTTTGAAACTCCGAACAAAGCTTTGGTGCTATATTTGCAGTTACACTAATAGTTCCTACACCTCCTCTTTTATTAAATTCAAATGCGTTATCATCGTTTCCTGTTAATTGAATAAATTCATTTCCCATTTTCTTTAACTGTTGATCAACTCTGTCTAAATCGCCTGTAGCATCTTTTACACCGACAATATTCTTTAATTCATATAGTCTTGCCATTGTATCAACTGACATATCAATAACTGACCTACCAGGTATGTTATAAATTATAATAGGAATTCCACACTTATCATTAATAGCTTTGTAATGTTGATATAATCCCTCTTGAGTAGGCTTGTTATAATATGGCGTTACAATTAAAACACCATTTGCACCTGCTTTTTCAGCATGAGAAGTTAAAGAAATAGCCTCCTCAGTAGAGTTAGATCCTGTACCAGCTATAACTGGTATTTTTCCGTTGCTCTCTTTAATACATAAATCAATCACACGCTCATGTTCAGTATGACTGAGGGTTGGAGATTCTCCAGTAGTGCCTGCTGGGACCAGCCCAGATGTACCATTATCAATATGAAAATGAATTAACTTGATATATGCTTCTTCATCAAGTCCATTATTTTTGAATGGGGTTATTAAGGCAACATTTGATCCTTTAAACATAAATACTTATAACATAGTTTATAGATTCATATACTAAAAGATTATGCACAAAAAAATATTATTTATTCTTGGAATAGTCTTATTTGTTTCTCTTAAAATAACTAACCTTTACGCAGAGAGTATACAAATTATTCCTCCTCAAAAACCTTCTTTATCATCAGAAGAGATAATTAAAAAAATATCAAAAAATATCATTACACCCCTTAAAAAACCTACAAAATTAAAAAAGGTTGAAAAAAAAATTATTATCAAGGAAAAAAAGGAAAAGAAGTTAAGTTTTAAAATTCCTAAAAAAAAACCAATTGTAGCAGGTGTAACAACTACTAAAAACATCAAAATATCGAAATATTATAGCAAAAAAGATTTTGGTTTAGCAAAAAAAGCAATTTCTGAAATGCAAAAAAGTAAATGGACTTCAGCTTTAAGTATTTCCAAAAAAGCTAAAGATAAATCTATTTATAATTTTATTCAATGGAGGCATTTACTAACAACTGGAAATCAGGCCTCTTTTTATGATTATAAGGTTTTTATAGACAGTAACCCCAAATATCCAAGAATTGATAGATTAAGATATTTGGCAGAACATAAATTGTCTACAGCTAATGTTTCACCAAAAAAGATCATTACTTGGTTTGGAACCAAAGAACCGCTTAGTGGATATGGTAAAATGATATTAGGTGAAAGCCACTTATTAACTGGCAATAAATCTAAGGGTACAAAGCTAATTAAAGAGGGCTGGATTACTGCGAAATTATCTAAAAAAGATTTAAAATTTTTTAGAAAAAAATTCAAAAAAAGTCTAAATGCAGATGATTATATTAAAAGAGCAGATTATCTTGCATGGAATGGAAAGCATTGGGATCTTAAAAGATTAACAAGATATTTACCAAAAGATTATGAGCTTTTATATACAGCCAGACAAATACTAATAAGTAAGGGATATGGTGTTGACCAAGCAATTAAAAATGTGCCACAAAAATTTAAAAATGATGCAGGACTTAATTATGACCGTTTAAAATGGAGAAGAAAAAAAGGTCGTGTGGACTCTTCTACTGAGATTCTACTTAAGATCAGAAATGATAAGGATTATTTAGTGATGCCTGAAAAATGGTGGAAAGAAAGAGAAATAATTTCACGGGCTCTAATTTATAAAAAAAAATACGAAATCGCTTATAAAATATCAAGTAACCACGGTATGACTGAAGGATCTGACTTTGCAGCAGCAGAATGGATGAGTGGGTGGATAGCTTTAAGTTTTTTAAATGATCCTTTGACAGCAAAAAATCATTTTAAAAATTTTTATAACAATGTTAACTATCCAATTAGTACATCCAGAGGAGCTTATTGGCTTGCAAGTACCTATGAGAAACTTGGAAATAAAGAGCAATCAAATAAATGGTATTTAGAAGCATCAAAATATTTAACAACTTATTATGGTCAATTAGCATTTTTAAAGATCAATCCAAATGGAAAATTTGAACTTAATAAAGACATGCAAGTTGATAAAAAATATCGACTTATTTTTTTTAATAAAGAACTGGTTAAGATTACTTATCTTTTAGATGAGCTTAAAAAAGATAAATATACTAAGTTTATTCTAAGACACCTAGCCAATGATGATATTTCCAAAGGGAGTGAAATACTAGCAGCTGAACTTGCAACAAATATAAATAGATACGATTTTGCTATACAAGTCTCTAAAATTGCTTCCTATCAAAAAAGGTTTCATAATAAATTTAATTATCCAATTATAAATACGCCAAAAAGTATTAATGGAAGAAAAATCCCAGATAGCGCTTTAATTTTATCTATTATAAGACAAGAAAGTGAGTTTGATTTAGAAGCTAACAGTCACGCAGGAGCAAAAGGATTGATGCAACTAATGCCCTACACAGCTAAATTAGTTTCTAAACAAGCAAAACTTCCTTATTCAAAATCAAGATTAACTACTGATCCTGAATATAATATTAATTTAGGTTCTCATTATATTGCTGGTCTTATATTGCAATATGATGGTGCATACCCTTTTGCTGTTGCCGCTTATAATGCAGGACCAAACCGAGTTAAGTATTGGAAAAAAATTAATAAAAATCCACAAAAAAAACAAATTAATTATGTCGATTGGGTTGAGTTAATAAAATTTAGGGAAACAAGAAACTATGTTCAGAGGGTAATGGAGAATTATAATGTATATAGATACATATTAGAACAAAGGCCTATTCAAATGAAAGATTTCTTTAAGGATCGTCCTCTATTTTAATGGCGGAAGAGGAGGGATTCGAACCCTCGGTACAAGTTTCCTCGCACGGTCATTTAGCAAACGACTGGTTTCAGCCTCTCACCCACTCTTCCATATGACATTGTGTAATAAGCGATTGTATTGAAAATTCAATGTTTATAAAGTATTTATTCAATTATTATGAGAAATAAGTACTCTATATTTTCATTGTTTAAAAATGCTTTGTCATATCATGAAAATTGGCAAAGAGCCTGGAAAGATCCAGCACCTAAAAAAGAATATGATGCAGTAATAGTTGGTGGTGGTGGTCACGGTTTAGCAACAGCATATTACTTAGCAAAAAAACATAATATGCAAAACATTGCTGTAGTGGAAAAAGGTTGGATTGGTGGTGGAAACACCGGTCGTAATACAACAATTATTAGATCAAATTATTTATGGGATGCTAGTGCAGGTTTGTATGATCATGCCTTAAAAATATGGGAAGGTTTATCACAAGAACTAAATTATAATGTCATGTTTAGCCAAAGAGGCGTTATGAATCTTGCTCATAATTTACAAGATGTAAGAGATTTAAAAAGAAGAACTCACGCTAACAGACTGAATGGAATTGATGCAGTTTACTTAAATACTGAAGAAATAAAAAAATTTTGTCCAATTATAAATACTTCACAAGATATAAGATATCCTGTTTTAGGTGGCACTTTACAAAGAAGAGCTGGAACAGCAAGACATGATGCAGTTGCATGGGGGTATGCAAGAGGTGCAGATGAGATGGGGGTCGATATTATTCAAAACTGCGAAGTTAAAGGTATCAAGAGAAATGGTGATACTGTTGAAGGTATAGAAACAACAAAAGGATTTATTAAAACTAAAAAAATTGGTGTAGTAGCAGCAGGACATTCAAGCGTAGTTGCCAACATGGCGGGATTAAAACTTCCACTTGAAAGTAAACCATTGCAAGCTTTAGTTTCTGAACCTGTGAAACCAATTATTGATACTGTTGTTATGTCAAATGCTGTTCATGCATATGTTAGTCAATCAGATAAAGGTGAACTTGTCATTGGTGCTGGTACAGATGACTATATTTCTTATTCTCAAAAAGGTAGTCATCAAATTGTAGAAGGAACATTAAATGCAATTTTAGAATTATATCCAATTTTTAGTCGTATGAGAATGCTAAGGCAATGGGGTGGTATTGTTGATATATGTCCAGATGCAAGTCCTATTCTTAGTAAAACATCAATCAAAGGGTTATATTTTAATTGTGGTTGGGGAACGGGTGGATTTAAAGCAACACCTGGTTCTGGAGATTTATTTGCTCATACTATTGCTAATGACGAACCTCATAAACTGAATGCTGCATTTAATTTAAATAGATTTGTAAGTGGTGACCTTGTAGATGAACATGGTGCTGCAGCAGTTGCACATTAATGTTTTTAATTAATTGTCCGTATTGTGGAGAAAGAGATCAGCAAGAATTTAAAGCTGGTGGAGAAGCACACATTGAAAGACCGAAACAACCAACTGAACTAAGTGATGATGAATGGGCAGAATATTTATTTATGAGAAAAAATATTAAAGGTGTGCAGTTTGAAAGATGGAACCATGCTCATGGTTGTCGTAAATGGTTTAATATGGTTAGAGATACATCTAATGATGAAATAAAAGCAATTTATAAAATTGGTGAAAAACCACCAACGCAATAAAATGACACAAAATCTAAGAGTAAAATCAAGTGAATTTATAGATGAGACTAATAGAATTTCATTTAAGTTTGATGGAAAAACATACTATGGTTTTAAAGGAGACACTTTAGCATCTGCTTTAATAGCAAATAATGTTCATTTAGTTGGTAGAAGTTTTAAATATCATCGACCGAGAGGAATTATGACGTCTGGTTCTGAGGAGCCGAATGCAATTGTTCAATTAAATCCTAATTCAAATATTACAGAACCAAATGCAAGGGCAACAGAAATAGAAATTTATGAAGGTTTGGAAGCATCTAGCCAAAATTGTTGGCCAAGTGTTAATTTTGATATAGGTGGAATAAACAATTTTCTAGCTCCCCTCTTTCCAGCTGGTTTTTATTATAAAACATTTATGTGGCCTAAAAGTTTTTGGGAAAAGTATGAATTCTTCATTAGACATTCGGCAGGCCTAGGTAAATCACCAACTACAAAAGATCCTGACATATATGACCATAGAAACATTTATTGTGATGTATTGGTTGTGGGTGCTGGTATATCTGGAATATTAGCGGCGAAAAATGCAGCTAAGAATAATTTCAAAACATTACTTTTAGATGAAAAAAATGAACTTGGAGGATCAACAATATATGAAACAAATGAATATAATAAAATTAACAATAATTTAGCATCAGAGTGGTTAAAAAAAGAAATTAATGAACTTAAAAACATTAAAAATCTTGAGATTAAAACTAGAACAAGCGTTGCTGCATATCACCAATACAATTATTTACTTGCTAGGGAAAATTTAACAGATCATTTAGACAAAAAAGATAAAAAAAATAAGATTAGACAAAGACTTCTTAAAATTAGAGCTAAAAAAGTGATATTGGCAACAGGTGCGCTGGAACGACCTTTAATTTTTAATAATAATGATAGACCTGGCATCATGCTCTCTTCAGCTATTAAAAAATATAGTAATTTTTATGGTGTTGCATGTGGAACTAAAAATATTTTTTTCACAAATAATGATAGTGCTTATGAAAGTGCTTTATCATTGTATAATAAAGGAATTAAAGTTGAAGCTATTATTGACATCAGAGAAAATTCTGATGCTAAGATAATAAAAAAAATTAATGATGCTGGTATAAAAATATACTGGTCACACACGATTGTTGATACTAGGGGGTACAAACGATTAAGTGGCGTATCTATAATGAAACTTTCAAATGACGGCACATCGGTTACTGGTAGTAAAATTTCTATTTCTGGTGATTGCTTAGGTATTGCGGGAGGTTGGACACCTGCCATACATTTATACACACAATCTGGTAGTAAACTGACTTTTGATGAAGATAGAAAAATTTTTATTCCTAAAACTGATACCAAAGAACAAATTAGTGTTGGGTCCTGTGGGGGCGACTTTGAATTAGACGAAATAATTACAAATTTAAATTATAAATTAAAAAATTTTTTAAATATCAACAAAACTGATTTTGAAGGTATTACTTTGGAAAATGATCATGAAACTTCAAAAAGAAATATTTGGCTTTTACCCTCTGATCAGACTATTGGTAAAACTAAGCCTTTTGTAGATTATCAGAATGATGCAACAGCAAAAGACATAAAACTCGCATTAAGAGAGGGTTTTAGATCAATTGAGCATGTTAAAAGATATACAACAACAGGAATGGGCACTGACCAAGGTAAACTTGGAAATATGCATGCTTTAGGAATCATTGCGGATATAGCAGGTGTAAAAATGGGAGAATTAGGGACGACAACTTTTAGACCACCATACACTCCTTTAACATTTGGAACTATTGTTGGAAGAAATGTAGGAGAATTTTTTGAAACATTTCGAAGAACTCCTATAAATGATTGGCACATTAAAAATAAAGCTGAATTTGAAAATGTTGGACAGTGGAAAAGGTCTTGGTATTACCCTAAGGAAGATGAAACAATGCATCAAGCCGTTCAAAGAGAAAGTAAAGCAGCTAGAGAGAGTGCTGGAATATTAGATGCTTCTACCTTAGGTAAAATTGATATTCAGGGAAGTGATGCTTCTGAATTTTTAAATAGAGTTTACACTAACGCATGGTCAAAACTTGCTATTGGTAAATGCAGATATGGATTGATGCTTAATGAGGACGGTATGGTTTATGATGATGGTGTTACGACTAGACTAGGTGAAAATCATTATATTATGACAACTACAACAGGTGGTGCCGCAAATGTTTTAGGAAAACTTGAAGATTACCTTCAGACTGAATGGCCCGAGTTAGACGTATATTTAACTTCTGTAACAGATCATTTTGCAACAGCTAGTCTGTGTGGTCCTAACAGTAAAAAAATTTTAAATAAAATTATTCCTGATTTAGATTTATCAGATGTCAATTTTCCACACATGTCATTTAAAGAGGTATTGATTGATAAAATCAAATGTAGAATTATGAGAATAAGTTTTACAGGTGAGCTCAGTTATGAGATAAATTCACCAGCAAGTTATGGTGAGGCTATATGGCAAAAATGTATAGAGGCTGGAAAAGAATTTAATATTACTCCCTATGGAACAGAAACAATGCATTTATTAAGAGCAGAAAAAGGTTTTATAATTGTAGGTCAAGATACAGATGGAACAATGACACCTATTGATCTTCAAATGGACTGGATTGTAAGTAAGAAAAAATATGACTTTATTGGAAAAAGATCACTTTATAGATCCGACACAATGAAAGAAGATAGAAAACAATTAGTTGGTTTATTGACTGAAGATCCAAATATTGTTTTGGAAGAAGGTGCTCAAATTGTTTCTGAATTAAATCAAAAACCAGTTGAAATGCTTGGTCATGTAACATCAAGTTATTTCAGCCCAAATCTTAATAAATCAATAGCATTAGCAGTTGTTAAAGATGGAAAAAATATGATGGGTAGAAAACTTTTCGTTCCAATGGAAAATAAAAGTATTAGTGTCACCGTGGCTAATACAGTGTTTTATGATGAGAAAAATGAAAGGCTAAATGCTTAATTATAAAACAGCAACAAATGAAAAAATTAACTACAATGGTATCGTTGTTAAAGAAATTTCACCTACAATGAAATTAAATTTAAGAGGTAAAAAAAGAGAATTTTTTACTAAAATAGGTAAAAAACTAAATATGCTTCTTCCAACAGAGGCTAATACCTCAACAATCGGTGATAAATTAACCGCTATTTGGCTTAGCCCTGATGAATGGATGATAGTTACTAACGATGAGGTGAAAAAAGATACAAATGAATATCAGCTAAATGAAATACTTTTTAATGATATATCAAAAATAAATTTAGGTTCCGTAGTTGATGTTACAGACCAATTTGTTCAATTAGAAATCAAAGGGAAAAATATCTACGAAATATTTTCTGCAGGAAGTCCATTCAATTTTAGTGAATTTAAAGATAAAAAAGGTTCATCTGTGCAAACAATTTTAAATCATATAGATGTTATAGTTCACAATAAGGGAGATGAAGTTGTTAATTTATTTGTAAGAAGGTCTTTTGCTCAGCATCTTTGGTCCTGGATTAATGACAGTGGTTCAAGATTATAAATTTAATTTTTTCTTCTAAAATCCCATGGCATTTCAAATTTGCCCTGCCAAATACCAAGTTTATTATTTTTAGCATTCATTTCCTCTGAAATGTATTTTTTAGAATACTTTCTATAAGCTACTGCATAACCGTTTGATACTAACCAAGAATTAAGATTTTCGTTTCTTTTATAACATTCTCCAATAAGCCTATTATATCTATCAACATCCTTTATCTTACATTTTATAATTTGATTATTTATTTTTTTAGTTAATTTATTAGTAGAAACTTGTCCGCATAAGTAGGTCTTGGCGAACGAAAAAACACTAATTGTTAGGTAAGGCTTTTTACATGTTTGTTTTTTTTCTGGAGCATCTATCCCATGTAACCTAATTTTTTTATTACTTATTTTAATTGTATCTCCATCAATAATTTTTGCAAAACCAGTAATTTCCTTAATTTCTTCTGACTTAACATCATTGTAAGTAAATATAAAAACAACTAAACAAATAATAATCAATATTGAAAATTTTTTTTTAGTAAAAAACATCTTTAAGTAATTTAGATCAAATTATGTGGTTACTAATTTATTTTTTATATAATATTTAACGTAAAAAAATAAAATAATTGATATCGACCATTGAAATGTGGCCCAAATATAAAAAAATGTTTTAAAATCTGCATTAATATATCTTGCAATATGAAATGACAATATGGGTACTATAACGTTTCTTATAATATTATTTAACATGGCTTTTTCTGATTTTTTTAAAGCCATAAAAAAGCCATTTGAAAGAAAGAAAATTGGATATGCTGGTAAGATGAAGGCTGATATTTTCAAATACATAGAACCATATGCGATTACTTCAGAATTAGAGGAGAAGAATTTTGGAACAATGTCAGCACTTAAATATACAAGAACACCTGAGAATAACATTAAATACAAACCGTATTTTACTGATGTAAAATATGATTGTTCAACTCGCTTATAATATTTAGCTCCAATATTTTGAGCAATTATAGAAATAATTGCTGTATTTATTCCTAAAATAGGAAGTAAAACAACCTGTTCAATTCTAGTTGCAGACCCATAACCTGCTACTGCATATTCGCTTGAAAAACCAACATAAGTAAAAACAATAGCAGCAGCCACTGAGTATCCTAAAATAGCAACTGTTATTGGCATAGATTGAAAGAAAATATTTTTTAGAAAAAAATATTTTACTTTAAAATAACTAAAAGTAATTTTCTTTATTCTTTGATTAGTTAAAATTTTTCTAAGTACAATTAAAAGAGAAACAAATTGAGCAATTAGCGTTGCTACACCAATTCCTGATATTCCTAAAGCTGGTATAAATAAAAAACCAAAAATAAAAATAGGGTTTAAGATTATATTCAGAAAAAAGGATAAAATTAAAGCATTTCTATATGTTACTGTGTCTCCTTCTGCATGTAAAAAAGAATTTAGTGCAACAACTAAAATAAATAATATTGTACCCAAGAAAATTATATTTATATATTTTAGACCTAGAATGGTAACTTCGGTCGTTGAATTCATTAATAGAAATACTTTTTCACCAAATGTAAAACCAAGTATAGTTACGATTAACGAAGTAATTATTGCATAGAAAATAACGTTTACAAAATAACCTAAAACATTTTTTTCATTTTTCTCTCCAATACTGCTACCAATCAAAGATGTACCAGCTACTGTAACACCAATAGATGTAGCAATTATTATAAAGAAAATTGGAAATGACTTACTTAAAGCAGAAAGCGCTTCAGGAGATATTTTTCCAGCATAAAAGGTATCAACTATTGTATAAAGGGTTTGAAAAAGCGTTCCTATACTAGCTGGTATTGCAAGCTTTCTGACTAAAGTTGAAACCTCATCTTTTAATAAATTCATCTGGTTTGTTAAATGTTATTAATATTCTTTTTGGAAGATATGTCTTTTTCCAACTTTTTTAGCAAGGTTAATTTGCTTTTGTCTCATTCTAAATCTTGTTTTTTGTTGAACTGTTAATTTATCGTGACAATTTGGACATGAAACGCCTTCCTCATATTTTTTTGAATTTTTAATCTGTGGAGAAATTGGTTTTCTGCAACCACTACAAATTGAATAAGAACCAGATTTTAAACCATGTTTTAAACTAACTCTGTTATCAAAAACAAAACATTCACCTTTCCATAAACTTTTTTTTTGATTTATCTTTTTTAAATAATTTAAAATACCACCTTTTAATTGATACACATTACTAAAACCTTTTTTTTCTAAATAAACTGAAGCTTTTTCACAACGAATTCCACCAGTACAAAACATTGCGATAGGTTGATTTTTTTTAAGATTTCTTAAATATTTTGGGAAATCCCTAAAATTATCAATATTTGGATTCGCAGAACCTTTAAAAGTACCAACATCATATTCAAATGGTTTTCTAGCATCAATAACAAGTGTTTTTTTATTCTTTATTAATTTATTCCATTTGTTTGGGTCAACATGACTGTCTTTTTTTTTGATCATTTGACTAAGTTTTAAGTTCATAGGAACAACTTCAGTCTTAATTTTCACTCTAGGTTTATGAAACGGTAGAAACAAACTTTTTGATTTATTGAAACTGTTAAAATCTTTAAATTCTAAAATTTTTTTTAACTTATTAATAGTAGTTTCAATATCTGGTTCTTTACCAGAAATAGTACCATTTACACCTTCTTTTGAAATTATTATTGTTCCTCGAATATTATTTTTTATTAAAACTTCATTTATCAATCTCTTATTTTTTTTTAAATACTTAATATTTAAAAACCTATAAAAACCAAATACTTCGTACATTACAATTTTCTACATATAGTCATTCCATCCCCTAGAGGAATTATTGTTTTCTCTACTCTTTTATCGTTAGAGACAAATTCGTTAAAGTTTTTAATAGTTTTAGTAATTTTGTCATGTTCGTTTTTTTTTGCCACTTCTCCATACCAAAGAACATTATCAATTATAATTAAGCCACTTGTCTCAAGCAAACTCAATGATCTTTCATAGTATTGTTTATAGTTACCTTTATCAGCATCTATGAATATGAGTTCAAATTTTTCTTTAATTTCGACCAGACTCTCTAGGGCTGGTTTAATTAATGTTGTAATTTTATGATCTTGTTTTGCTTTTTTAAAAAAATTAATAGCAACTTTATTTGTTTGCTCATTTTTATCTAATGCAATTATTTTACCATCATCAGGTAATGCTAGTGACATAGATAAAGTACTTAAACCTGTAAATGTGCCAATTTCTAATACCTTTTTTATGTTAGAAACTTTAATAATTAGATGAAGTAACTGAGTTTGTGAGATTGATATCTGCATTTTTTTTATATCACCAAGTGATGTATTGTACTCAATTATTTCTTTTTGGACTGGGTGAAGATTATGTCCATGTTCTAAAATATAATCTTGCAGCTCTTGTGTAATATTAAGGTCTGAACCCATAAACTTTAAAGTTTCTTTTTTAAAATCTCATTTACTAATTGAGGGTTGGCTTTTCCACCTGATACTTTCATTACTTGTCCAACAAAAAAACCAAATAATTTTACTTTACCTGATTTGTATTCAGTAGCTTTTTCTCGGTTATCATCAATAACTTTATCAATTAGCGCTTCTAGAGCTTTAGGATCACTTTCTTGTTTTAAACCTTTTTCTTCGACTATTTTTTTTGGGTCTTTGTCCCCTTCCATCATGTGTTCAAATACAGTTTTGGCTATTTTCCCAGAAATAGTTCCATCTTTAATTAAATTTATTAATTTTGATAAATTACCTGCACTTATCGGGCTTTCAGTGATTTCTAGATTCTTTTCATTTAAAGCAGCAAACAACTCACCAATTATCCAATTAGTAGCAAGTTTCACATCAGATTTTTTTATCACATTTTCAAAATAATTAGATGTTTCATTATCTGAAACTAAAATGGTTGCCTCATAAGGAGATACTTTGAATTTTTCAATAAATCTTTTTTTCTTTTCATCAGGTAACTCTGGAATTTCTAATTTTAACTTTTCAATAAAATCATCTGAAATCTCTAAAGGCAAAAGGTCTGGATCAGGAAAATATCTATAGTCATGTGCATCTTCTTTTGATCGCATTGATCTTGTCTCATTTTTTTTAGTATCAAAAAGTCTAGTCTCTTGATCAATAGATTGACCTTCTTCGAGAAGATCTACTTGTCTATTTGCTTCGTATTCAATTGCCATTTGCATAAATTTTATTGAATTTACATTTTTGATTTCACATCTTGTTCCAAATTCTTTGGTGCCTTTTTTTCTTACAGAAACATTTACATCAGCTCTTAGTGAACCTTCTTGCATGTTTCCATCACAAGTTCCAAGATATCTCATTATTGATCTTAATTTTTTTACGTAAGCGTTTACTTCATCAGGGGATCTTAAATCTGGTTTACTAACAATTTCCATCAAGGCAACACCTGATCTATTCAGATCAACAAGTGTATTTTTTGGGTCTAAATCATGTATGCTTTTACCAGCGTCTTGCTCTAAGTGTAATCTTTCAATACCAACCTCTTTTTGACCATCTGGCATATCTAAAATAACCTTCCCCTCACCTACAATTGGATCTTTAAATTGAGATATTTGATATCCTTGGGGTAGATCCGCATAAAAATAATTTTTTCTATCAAAAACAGATCGTTTGTTTATTTTGGCTTTTAGTCCTATACCAGTTTTTATTGCCTGTTTTACACAATATTCATTTATAACTGGCAACATACCAGGCAAAGCAGCATCTACTAAACTTACCTGAGTATTGGGTTCTGCACCAAATTTAGTAGATGATGTTGAAAATAACTTTGATTCTGAAGTAACTTGAGCATGAACCTCTAAGCCAATTACAACCTCATACTGATTATCTTTTCTATTGATTAGATACTCTGATTTATCCTTACTCATTTTATCCACCAATCAGTAATTTTATTTTTAAAATTAATCTTTTCTTCCATTGCATATGCGATGTTTAATAAATTTTGTTCATCAAATGCTTTTCCAATTATTTGTAGTCCTAAAGGATAACCCTTTGCATCATGACCAGCAGGTATCGAAATTCCAGGCAAACCTGCTAAATTTACTGGAACTGTAAAAATATCGTTTAAATACATCGAAACAGGATCATTTGTCTTTTCACCAATTTTGAAGGCTGAACTTGGAGTTGATGGAGTTAATATAGCATCTACCTTCTTGTAAGCTTCATCAAAATCATTTTTAATAAGTTTTCTTACTTTTTGAGCCTTAAGATAATATGCATCGTAATATCCTGATGATAAAACATAAGTCCCTATCATTATTCTTCTTTGAACTTCTGCTCCAAAACCTTCAGATCTAGTTTTCTCATACATATCTATCAAATTTTCTCCATCAGCTCTAAATCCATATTTAACACCATCATATCGCGCAAGGTTAGATGAAGCTTCTGCGGGAGCTACAATATAATAAGTGGGTAAAGCATAATTAGTGTGAGGTAGTGAAATGTCTATAATTTCTGCACCACAATCTTTTACATAATCAATACCTTTCTTCCAAAGATCTTCTATTTCTTTAGGCATTCCATCTACTCTATATTCTTTAGGAATACCTATTTTTTTTCCTTTAATATTATTGGTTAATTCTTTGCTGTAATTGTTTCTTTTAAAATCAATAGAAGTAGAGTCTTTTTCATCATAAGAACTAATAACCTCGTGTAATAATGCACAATCTTTAACGTTTTGAGCCATTGGTCCTGCTTGATCTAATGAAGATGCAAATGCTACAATTCCATATCTTGAACAACTTCCGTAGGTTGGCTTTAAGCCTACAATACCTGTAAAAGATGCTGGTTGCCTAATTGAACCACCAGTATCTGTCCCTATAGTGATTGGTGTTAATTGTGCAGCAACAGCTGATGATGAACCACCTGAGGATCCACCAGGAACTAAATCTTTATCAATTGGATTTTGTACATTTCCAAAAAAACTTGTTTCATTTGATGAGCCCATAGCAAACTCATCACAATTTAATTTACCAAGTAATATAGCTCCTTCATTCCAAATATTTTGAGTAACTGTAGACTCGTATGTTGGAATAAAATTATTCAAAATTTTACTACCTGCTGTAGTTTTGATATTTTTGGTACAAAATAAATCTTTAACAGCCATTGGTATTCCAGGTAATTTCAGATCTAAATTAGGTTTTTGATCAAATCTTTTAGCTTTATCAATTGCAGCTGAAAAATCTTCTGTTACATAGGCATTTAACTCTTTAGATTTTTCGGATCTTTCTACAAATGCTTTTGTAACTTCAGTAGACGAAAGTTTTTTATCTTTAATATTTTTAATTAATTCTGAAAGTGATTGTTTTGTAATATGAGACATTATTCAATCACCTTTGGTACTACAAAATAATCCTCATTTTCTTGGGGTGAATTTTTAATTATTTGTTCTCTTAAATTTTTACTTTTTACTTTATCTGATCTTAGTTTAAGTGTTGTTTCAGCGACAGAAGTAAGAGGTTCAACATTTCCTGTATTTAATTCATTAAGTTTCTCAATAAATTCAAAAATAGAATTTAAATCACCAGCAAGTTTCTCTGCCTTATTTTCATCAACAGAAATTCTTGATAATTTAGATATGTGCTTTATTGTTTTAAGATCAATGCTCATATGATAATTAAATATGACGCAAACTATCACTTAAGTTATAATTATACAATATGATCACTATAGAAGAGCTAAAAAAAAAACAGTCAGAAACCACTAGATTAATTGGTTTAGATCTTGGATCTAAAAGAATTGGAGTTTCAATTTGTGATGAAAAACAATCTATTGCTACACCCTTAAAAACCTTGAACAAAACAAGCGCAGAAAATTTAATAAGTGAACTAAAAATTATTATTGAGGAAAATAATATTAAAGGAATAATAATAGGCTATCCTATTAATATGGATGGGACTTTAGGCAGATCTGCGCAATCAGTGAATGATATCTCTAAGAATATTGATAAAGTTTTAGATATTGATGTTTGTTTGTGGGATGAAAGACTATCAACAGTAGGTGCTTTCAACTTATCTAGTCAATTGGATATAAATGTATCTAAAAGGGAAAAAAACATAGATCAAGATGCTGCTGCATTCATACTACAAGGGGCAATAGACTTCTTGAATAATTAATGCTTGCCAAGTAACTGTATTATAGCTATAGAGTTAATTTTAATGGCATCTAAAACTTCTAAAGCTATTAAAATCTCACAAAAACATTTGTTAGGTATTCAAGATCTTTCAATAAATGACATAAATGTCATTCTTAACGAAGCTAAAAGCTTTATAGCAGTTAACAGAAGTAAGAATAAAAAAAATGATGCTTTAAAAGGTAAAACACAAATAAATCTTTTTTTTGAACCGTCAACAAGAACTCAAAGCTCATTCGAATTAGCAGGAAAAAGATTAGGAGCTGATGTGATGTCAATGAATATGGGAAATTCAGCAATAAAAAAAGGTGAGACATTAATTGATACAGCTATGACATTAAATGCAATGCATCCTGACATTATAGTAATCAGACATCAAGACTCAGGAGCTTGCAACCTTCTTTCTCAAAAAGTTAATTGTGTAGTATTGAATGCTGGGGATGGACGTAGAGAGCATCCTACTCAAGCACTGCTTGATGCTCTAACAATAATTAATCGAAAAGATAAAATTCAAGGGTTGAAAATTGCTATATGTGGAGACATTTTACACTCACGTGTAGCTAGATCAAATATTTATTTATTAACAATGCTTGGAGCTGAAGTAAATATAGTTGCCCCAACAAACCTAATGCCAAGAGAAATAGAAAAATTTGGAGTAAATACTTTTACTGATATGAAAAAAGGACTTAAAGATTGTGACATTGTAATGATGTTAAGATTACAAAATGAGAGAATGACAAGCTCATTCTTGTCATCAAATAGAGAATATTATGAATACTACGGTTTAACACCTGATAAGTTAAATTATGCAAAATCTGATGCTTTAATTATGCATCCCGGACCTATGAATAGAGGAATTGAAATTGATACCAGATTAGCTGACGATATTAATAAAAGTGTAATTAAAGAACAGGTAGAGCTTGGTGTTGCTGTACGAATGGCATGCTTAAAAATATTTTGTGAATAAATGAAAAAACAATACTTTATAAATGCAAATATCATTGATCCCCATAATTCTTTAAGTGAAAATGGTGGATTAATAATTGACGAGCTTGGAAAAATTGAGGCTATTGGTAAAAAAGTAAATAACAACAACCTTCCATCTAGAGAAAAAACAATCGATTTAAAAGGAAAATATATTTTCCCTGGTATTGTGGACATGAGAGTATTTGTTGGTGAACCAGGCTATGAATATAAAGAAAATTTTAGAACATTAAGTAATGCAGCTTTATCTGGTGGAGTAACCTCCGTCGTAACAATGCCAAATACAGATCCAATTATAGATAATGTCTCAATTGTTGATTTTTTAAAAAGAAGAGGAAGAGATAAATCTAAAATAAATATATTTCCATGCGCTTCATTAACTCAAAATACTGAAGGCACAAACATGACTGAATTTGGCCTTCTTGCTAAAAAAGGAATTATTGCATTTACAGATGGTGTCAGAACTATTCAAAATACCAGACTAATGTCTAGAATTATGAATGCTGCAAAGGACTTAGGTTGTTTAATTATGCAGCATGCTGAAGATTTTCACCTCTCAGAAAATGGGATGATTAATTCTGGCATAATAGCTTCAAAACTTGGTTTATCTGGAATACCAGATATTGCCGAAAGAATTATTATTGAGAGAGATTTGACTTTACTTGAAAAAGCTAAATGTAGATATCATATTTCTCAAATTTCTTCTTCAAAATCAGTTGAGATAATTAAACAAAGAAAAGATGAGGTAAAATTTACATCAGGCGTTTCAATAAATAACTTATCTTTAAATGAAAATGATATTGGTGATTTTAAAACATTTTTAAAATTATCACCTCCGCTAAGAAAGGAAGAAGATAGAGAAGTGTTGGTTCAAGGATTAAAAGATGGAGTAATTGATGTAATTGTATCTGATCACAAACCTGAAGATGAAGAGTCTAAACGATTAACATTTTTCCAAGCTGCAACTGGAGCATCAGGTATTGAAACACTATTATCATTAAGCTTAGAACTATACCACAATGGATCAGTAAAACTTGAAACTATCATTCAGGCATTAACCTCAAACCCTGCAAAAATATTAAAAATAAATAAAGGAAATTTATCGATTGGAAATGATGCAGATTTTTGTATTGTTGATATAGACAAACCCTGGGTTGTTAAAAAAGAAAATTTAATCTCTAAGTCAAAAAATACATCAATAGAAGATAAAAAATTACAGGGAAAAGTAACCAATACGTTTGTAAAAGGTCAGGAGTTATTTAAGGTATAAAAATGGAATTTTTAACTATAGGTATAGTTTCATATCTAATGGGTTCAATACCATTTGGATTTATATTAACTAAAACTTTTTTAAAAAAAGATATAAGGGAAATTGGATCTGGAAATATTGGCGCTACAAATGCATTAAGAACCGGTAATAAATTAATAGGATATACGACACTGATCTTAGATATTATTAAAGCTGTAATTACAGTAATATTCGTTAAATTAAACTATCCAGAATTAATTTATATTGCATCTCTTTGTGCTTTTTTGGGTCATGTTTTTCCGGTTTGGTTAAAATTTAAGGGTGGCAAAGGAGTGGCCACATATGTTGGTATATTATTTGCTATAAATATTTTTTTAGGTTTTATTTTTTGTGGCTCATGGTTAATAATTTTTCTATTGTCAAGATATTCATCTTTGTCATCACTAGTTAGCTCATTCGCAATACCAGTATATGTTTTTTTTTATGAACAGATAAGTGCTACCTTTTTTTTTGGAATTATGTTTGTATTAATATTTTATACTCACAGAGAAAATATCAAACGATTGAAAAATAAAGAAGAAAGTAAGACAAAAATTTATTAAATTGACTATATACCACTTTTAAGTAGTTTGTTAAATTATGAATCTAGTCATAGTTGAAAGTCCAGCAAAAGCAAAAACCATAAACAAATATTTAGGTGACAATTACACTGTTTTAGCTAGCTATGGTCATATTAGAGATTTACCATCAAAAAACGGTTCTGTTGATCCAGATCAAAATTTTAAAATGGAATGGGAAGTTGATAATTTTTCAAAAAAATATCTTAAAGAAATAACTGATGCTGCAAAAAGTTCCTCTAAAATTATTTTAGCAACAGACCCTGATCGTGAGGGGGAAGCTATAGCGTGGCATGTAAAGGAATATTTAAATGAAAAAAAACTGCTTAAAGATAAAGAAGTAGAAAGAGTTGTGTTCAATGAAATTACTAAGAAAGCAGTAACTTTTGGAATTGAAAACCCAAGACAAATTGAGCCATTGTTAGTTGATGCTTATATGGCCAGAAGAGCACTTGATTACCTTGTTGGTTTTAATATTTCACCAATATTATGGACTAAACTTCCTGGATCAAAGTCAGCTGGCAGAGTGCAATCTGTAGCTTTAAAATTAATAACGGAAAGAGAGCATGAAATTGAATTATTTAACCCAGAAGAGTTTTGGACTTTAAGTTTAAAATTTATAGATGAAAAAAAAAATTTAATTACTGCAAGTATTTATCAATTGAATGGACAAAAAATAGAAAAATTTTCCTTTAAAAAAAAAGAAAATATTGAAAAAGCAATCACCGAATTAAAGAATAAAAAGTTTGATATAGCTGATATTTCCTCAAAAATTGTAAACAGAAATCCATCAGGTCCATTTACAACCTCTACGCTGCAACAATTCGCTTCAAGTAGATTGGGATTTGGAGCTTCTAGAACTATGCAGATCGCACAAAAACTTTATCAAGGAATTGAAATGGAGGGAGATACTGTTGGTTTAATAACCTACATGAGAACTGATGGCACAAACTTATCTGTAGACGCAATTAGTGATTTTAGAAATTTTCTTAAAAAAAATTATGGAAAGGATTATGTACCTGAAAAAGCCAATAACTATTCTGGAAAAAAAGCCAAAAATGCTCAAGAAGCCCATGAAGCAATTAGGCCTACAGATATAAATAGATCTCCTGAAGCTATTAAAAAATATTTAAGTACTGACCAAAATAAATTGTACAATTTGATTTGGTGCAGAGCTCTATCATCACAAATGTCTTCTGCAAAGTTCGATAGGAACACGATTACTATTAAAACAGACGATAAAAATACAATTTGTAAAGCAAGTGGCTCAGTATTAAAATTTGATGGGTTTTTAAAAGTATATAAAAATCTTAATTCGGATGACGAAGATGAGGTACTTCCTGAAGTCAAAAAAGGACCTATAAACATTGAATCTTTTTTAGATGAACAACATTTTACACAACCTCCTCCAAGGTACTCAGAAGCAAGTTTGGTTAAGAAGCTAGAAGAGCTTGGAATTGGAAGACCTTCAACATATGCAAGTATAATATCAACAATTTCCAATCGTGGATATGCTGAGATAACTAATAAAAGATTTTTCCCAACTGATCGTGGAAAATTAATTTCTGCTTTTTTAGAAAAATTATTTTCTAAATATGTTGATTATAATTTTACTGCAGGATTGGAAGATCAGTTAGACGAGATTACAACCGGAAAAGAAAGTTGGTTAAAAGTTTTAGAATTATTTTGGAAGGATTTTAATAACAACGTTTCAGAGGTTAAAGAGAAAAGAACTAGAGAGGTTTTAGATTTGCTCAATGAAAGTTTAGGTGCATTAATATTTGATAAAGACGATAGTGGTAATGTTGTCAGAAAGTGCCAATTGTGTAATACAGGATCGTTGAGTTTAAAAAATAGTTTCAGAGGTGGTGCCTTTATTGGTTGTTCAAATTATCCGGAATGTAAATTTACTCGACCTTTATCAAAAGCCAAAGCTGCGGCCCAGGCTCAATTAGCTGAACCAAAAAATATAGGAAAACATGACAATGGAAATGATATCTTTCTTAAAAACGGTAGATTCGGACCTTATTTACAATATGAAAAACTCCCTGAAATCACCGAGGAAAAAGAAAATAAAAAAAAAACAAAAAGAAAAAAAGCCAAAAAGGATGAAAATGAATTAATAAAAAATGTATCCATTCCAAAAGGAATTGAATTAGAAAATATAGATCTCGATAAAGCGAGATTTTTATGTTCACTTCCAAAATCGCTGGGTATTAATCCAGATAATCAAAAAGAGATTTCATTAAATACAGGAAGGTTTGGACCCTATCTAAAGTGTGAAAATAAGTCTGCTAGAATAGAAAATGTTGAAGAAATATTTTCAATTGGTTTAAATAGAGCAATAACATTAATAGCTGACGCTAAACCAGGTAGAATGTCGTCTTCTATCATTAAAGATCTAGGGGAACATCCAGAAGACAAAAAGCCTGTAAGAATCATGAAGGGCCAATATGGTCCTTACATAAAGTACAAATCCCTAAATGCTACAATTCCAGAGGAAAAAGACCCTACAGAGCTAGATATGGAGCAGGCTTTAATCCTTATTGAGAAAAGACGTGAATACGATAGAAACAAAAAAACCAAAAAAAAAATTAAGAGAAAAAGTAATAAATGAAACAAATTTTATTAGTAACTTTTTTATATTTTATTTTTATAAACTCTGGTCATTCTGTAGAAAATGTATGTAAAGGAAAAAAATTATCAAAAGAATTTTTATCTTGTAAAGCTAAAAATATTAAAAATGCAACAACTAAAAAAGTTAAGAATGTGAAATATGCTACTACAGAAAAAACAAAAAAGATTAAAGAGAATACAATGAAAATGAGCAGCAAAATTATTAATAAAATTAAAAAATAAAAGTAAGTTATGGACTTTGATAAAAAGATACTAGAATTAAATATTAAGTTACCCGATGCAAAGGCTCCGGTTGGGTCATACGTTGCTACTAAAGTAGTTGGCAAGTTATTATTTATATCTGGACAAATATCTATAAATGAAAAAGGTGAATTAATAAAAGGTAAAATTGGCAAAGACCTTTCAACAGAAGATGGTTATAACGCTGCAAAAAGATGTGGTTTGAGTATTATTTCTCAAGTTAAAAATGCTTGTGACAATGACCTATCAAAGATTAAATCCTGTGCAAAATTAACTGGTTTTGTAAATTCTACTGATAACTTTATTGAACAACCTAAGGTTATTAACGGTGCTTCAGATATAATAACCTCAATATTTGGAGATGCTGGAATGCACACTAGAGCAGCTGTAAGCACTAATAGTTTGCCTTTAGGAGTATCAGTTGAAGTAGATGCTATATTTGAATTAAATTGATTTATCTTCCAACACCATAATATTCAATATTCAATTTTTTCATTTTGAAAGCTGAATACATATTTCGCATGTCATAAATTTTAAATTTTTGTTTTTTTATTAATTTTTTGAAATTCAATAATTTAAAATCATTCCACTCGGTATGCAAAATAACTAAATCTGCTTTTAAACAGGCAGATGAAATAGTATCGCAATAATTAACATTATTTAAACTTTTAAAATCCTCTTTTTCACCTGAAGGATCATAATATCTTATTTTACTATATTTTTTATTTAGATATTTAATCATTGGTATGCTTGACGCCTCACGCATGTCATCTGTATTAGGTTTAAATGTTACGCCTAAAAAAGTTATAATTTTATTTTTTAATTTGTTACCAAGAATTTTCTCAACTCTCTTAATTAGTAATGTTTTTCTCTTGTCATTTGAATTAACTACACTTTTGACAATGGATAAATCAGTTTTAAATTTATTTCCTGTATCAATTAATGCTCGAGTATCCTTTGGAAAACAAGATCCTCCATAGGCTGGTCCTGCTCTTAAAAACCTACCACCTATACGCTGATCTGAACCCATGCCTAGAGATACATCTTTGATATCAACTCCTGCCTTTTCACATAAATTAGCCATTTCATTTATAAATGAAATCTTTGTCGCTAAAAAAGCGTTCGAAGCATATTTGATGAGTTCTGCACCTTTTCTTGAAGTATTAAAATATCTGCTTGATTTTTTAATAATTGGCAAATAAAGAGACCTTAATATATTGTTAGCTTTATTGCTGTCTGTTCCAACAATAACTCTGTCCGGATAAATAAAATCTCTTATTGCCTCACCCTCTCTTAAAAATTCAGGATTTGATACAACATCTACTAATTTCTTTTTCTTTAAACTAATTAAAATCTTCTCAATTTTATCTCCTGTAGATACTGGCACTGTTGATTTAGTAATTATTATTTTATATTTTTTAATAATTTTCTTTAAATCTTTAGCAACACCAAAAACGTATTTCAAATCAGCTGAATTAGTTTTTTTTTTAGTAGGCGTTCCAACACAGATAAAAATTATATCTGAATTTGTAACTGCTTTTTTTAAATCGGATGTAAAAATTAATCTTTTTTGTTTATAATTCTTTTTTAAAATTTCCTCAAGACCTGGTTCGAAAATAGGGACTATTCCTTTATTTAGTAAATCAATTTTTTTTTTATCTTTATCTACGCAATAAACAGTATTTCCAACATCGGAAAAGCATACACCACTAACAAGACCAACGTAACCGGTTCCTATCATGCAAAGTTTCATAATTTGCCTATTTCAATATTAGATTTTATAAATCCTTCCATTGTTCCACAGTCCAAGTACTTGCCTGTAAAATTATGTGCAATGAACTTTTCATTTTCATTAATTAAAGATTGTATCGCGTCTGTGATGTGAATTTCACCGCCTTTACCAGGTTTTTGGTTTAATAATTTATTAAAAATTGTCTTAGGTAAAATATATCTACCAATTACTGCTTTGTTTGATGGGGCTTTTTTAATAGATGGTTTTTCAATCACCTCTTTAATAATAAAATTATTTTTAGAGACTTTTTTAGTTAAATTATAAATACCCCATCTAGATACTGTTTTTTTTCTAACTTTCATACTCGCCATAACTGAAGCTTTATATTTATTATGAGCAGAAATCATAGATTTTGAGCAATTGTGTTTCATTATCAGATCATCAGGCAACAACATTAAAAAATATTTTTCTTTAATAAATTTTTTTGTTTTCAAAACTGCGTCCCCTGTACCCTTAGGTTTATTTTGATAAACAAATTTTATCATTTTTTTATATTTTTGAATTTTTTTGTATTCCTCAATAATTTTAGGATCTTTTTTCTTTTTTATTATATTTTTATAAAATGTATCACTGTGAAAATATTTTTTAATCATCATTTTCTTTTTTGAAATGATAAAAATTATCTCTTTAATACCAGCGTCGATACATTCTTGTAAAATATATTCTATTCCAGGTTTTCCATTAATAGGTAATAACTCCTTTGCAAAAACACTTGTCAAAGGCAACAATCTGGTACCAAGCCCAGCTAATGGAATAATAGCTTGTTTAATCATTTAAATGTTTTACTTATTTAAGAATTTTACACAAATGAAAATTTTATTAAATAAGACATCATTGACTAAATCATTAAGGCATTTTAGTGATATTGGGTTTGTTCCTACAATGGGCTCAATACACAAAGGACATTTATCACTTATCAGTAAATCGAATCAAATATGTCATAAAACAGTAGTAAGTATTTTTGTTAATCCAAAACAGTTCAATAATAAAAAAGATTTTAAAACTTACCCTAAAAATATTAAGAATGATTTAAAGGTATTAAATGGAAGTAAAATAGTTGACTTCGTCTATATTCCAAAATTTAAAGATATCTTTAAAAATAACAAAAAACCTAAAATTAAACTGATTAAGAAAGATCAAATTTTATGTGCAAAATTTAGAAAAGGTCATTTTGAAGGTGTTTTAGACGTAATGGATAGGTTAACAAATATAGTTAAACCAACCAAAATTTTTATGGGAAATAAAGATTTTCAACAATTATTTTTAGTAAAAAAATATTTAAAGAAAAAATATAATACTAATGTTTTAGGATGCAAAACTATTCGTAAAAAGAATATGGTTGCCCTATCATCAAGAAATTACCTTCTTTCTAAAAAAAATCTTATTTTAGCTAGTAAAATTGTAAGAAAATTAATTTATGTGAAAAAGAATATTAAAAATATAAAAAATAAAAATAAATATCTTTTGACTGTAAAAGATGATTTTCAAAAACAATTTAAAATTAAAATTGAGTACTTAGAACTTAGAGATATAAAGAGCTTAAAATTATCAAATGTTATTAATACATCTAGGCTTTTTGTGGCGTACTATTTAAATGGAGTAAGGTTAATAGATAATTTATAAGTTATAAAAGATAAGCTCCAACGCCTAAGAAGGATACAAAACCAATCACATCTGTTATTGTTGTAACGAACACACTTGATGCTATTGCAGGATCAATATTCATTTTTTTAAGAGTAAAAGGAACTAAAATTCCAAACAATCCAGCAATAATCATTGTCAATACCATCGAAATAGCAATTATTAGTGAAAGTAAATTGTCCTGAAACCATACTTGAACAATGAAAGCACTTATAACTGCAAAAATAACTCCATTTAAAATACCAATTGAAAACTCTTTAAAAACATTTGAGGAAAAATTGTTTTTAGTTAAGTCATTTGTTGCAATAGTTCGAACAGTAACTGCTAATGTTTGCATACCAGCATTACCACCCATTGATGCTACTATAGGCATTAAAAAAGCTAGAACCACCATTTGTTCAATTGTTGCACCAAATAAACTAATGCACCACGTTGCTAAAAATGCTGTAAATAAATTTAATAGCAACCAATTAAATCTTCTTTTTGTTTTGGTTATTACTCCATCTGTAATTTCTTCGTCACCTACCCCTGCTAATCTCAACGCATCTTCTTCAGCTTCTTCCTTTAAGACTGTTAGAACATCATCATTCATTATCATACCTACAAGCTTATTGTTTTTATCAACGACTGCTGCTGAATTTAAATTGTAGTTCTCAAATAAATTAGCAACTTCCTCCTTGTCCATATCCACAGGTACTAATAATTGCGACTCAGACATTACAGTTACCATCTTAGTATCTCTTGGAGATGTTAATACCTTAGAGGATGGAACAGTGCCAATAGGGTTAAAGTCTTCATTTACGATGAATATTTCTAAAAATTCATCAGGTAGATCTTTGTTTTCTCTCAAATAATCAATTGTTTGTCCCACGGACCAGTTACTAGGTATTGCCGTAAATTCTCTTTGCATTAGTCTAGCAGCTGTATCTTCTGGATAACTTAAACTTTCTAATAGAGCAAAACGATCTTTAGGAGGTAAAGAACTAAGAATATTATTTTTTTCTTCCTCTGGTACATTTTCTAAAATAGATATTGCATCATCAGAGTCTAAATTTTTAATAATACCTACTATTGAGTCAGAAGATAAATAGTTGATAATTTCAGTTTGGATTGACTCGTTTAGCTCAACAAATACTTCAGGATCGATATTAAAGTTATTAAGTTTAATTAGACTTTCTCTGTCATTTTGGCTTAAGTGCTCAATTATGTCTGCTGCATCAGCAGGGTGCATTTCACTGAAAGAATTAGTAATAAATTGAGCGTCATTGTTAGCTATTTTTGAAGTAACAATTGTAATGTACTCTTTATTAAATTCAAAATTTACTTTTTTATCTTTAGTTTTTTTTGTTAAAGACATAAATCTACCTATAATTTAAAATTGCACTATTAATACATAATAAAAATAATACAATTTATAAATGAATATAGAGATCAAAAAGTCAGTAAAACCAGTAAATTATATAGATGCTATAAATTTTATGGAAGAAAGATTAGAGCAAATATTTAAAAAAAACGAAAAGGAATTGATATGGACTTTAGAGCATAAGGAAATTTATACTGCTGGGACTAGTTACAATGAAACAGATATTATTGATAAATCAATAAAAGTTATTAAAACAAACAGAGGTGGGAAAATAACATGTCATGGCCCTGGTCAATTAATTTGTTACTTTGTTTTAGATTTAAGAAAAAAAAAAGATATTAGAAAATTTATTAATTCTATTGAAAAAACAATTATAGAAACTTTAAAAACTTTTGATATAGAAACTTTTTCTGACAAAGACAATATTGGAATTTGGCATGAGGAAAATGGTATTATAAATAAAGTAGCAGCAATTGGGGTAAGAGTAAAAAAATGGATTGCCTATCACGGTTTTGCAATAAATATAGACAACAATATGGATCAATATAAAAAAATTATACCATGCGGAATAAAAGATAAAGGAATATCAAATTTAAATAAAATTAAAAATCAAGATTATTCGAAATTAAAAGATCTATTAATAGAAAAATTTATTTTAAACCTGAAAAACTAAGTCTTTTTGTCTTTAGCAAATTTTTAAAATAATCAGGTAATAAAGCCGTATACGTATGTTTAATATCATTAGTGATGAATTTTATTTGATAAGAATGTAGCATTAAATTTTTATTTAGGCCTCTTGCAGTATTTGATAGTTTATATTTAATATCTCCAAAGATTGGTTGACCCAATTCATATAATTGTTTTCTCAATTGATGCTTACGACCAGTTATTGGTTTTAGTTCGACTAGACTAGCCTCTGAATTTTTATCAAGTACTTTGTATAAAGTTTTAGCTTTTTCTATGATCTTTTTTTTTCCATCATATCTTATTAAATCATCATTCCATTCACCAGAATCTTTAACAAGTTCGCCATGACAGATAGCTAAATAGGTTTTGTGAACTTTTCTTAGTCTAAATAAGGAAGTTAATAATTGAGCACTTTCTCTATTTTTTGCCATAATAAAAACTCCAGATGTATCTTTGTCTAAGCGATGTACTGAATAAGGTTTTGTACCTTGAAAAATTTCGCTTTTAGAAAAAATATCAACAAGATTTTTTTTTGATTTAGTTCCGCCTTGAACTGATATTCCTGAACTTTTATTTAGCACAATAAAGTTTTCATTATTATCAATTATTTGACCCTCATTTGATTTTATAACTCCTTTAGATGGCTTAAATTTAATTTTTTTTTGAACAATTGTCTCTTTAAATTCAATATTGAATAAATCAATATTATCTTTTGAATTAATTTTTTGAGAACTTTTAATTTTTTTTTTATTTAATTTTATTTTGCCAGATCGTAAATATTTTTCAATTAATCCTTGAGGTATTTTTCCAAATTTAAATCTTATCCATCGATCAATACGCATATCATTACACGTTGTTTCAACGATGTAAGACTTTTTCATGATTTTAGATTTATGCTGACGCTTGTTGTTTCTCTTCAGCTTTTGGTGTTTCTTTAGTTGAATCTTTTTTTGGTTTATCTACTCTTTTAGCTTCAACATCTCTATCTACAAATTCGATTATAGCCATTGGAGCGTTATCACCGTATCTAAATCCAGCTTTAATTATTCTAGTATATCCACCTTTTCTATTTGCGTATCTTTTAGAAAGTGTTTTTTTTACTTTATTCGCAGATTTTATATCTTGAAGTTGTGAAACTAACATTTTAGTTGTTTGTAAAGTCTCTTTTTTTCCTAATGTAATAATTTTATCAGCCTGAGGTTTTAGAAATTTTGCTTTGGGCAAAGTTGTTTTAATTTGCTCATATTTAATTAAAGAGTTTAGCATATTCTTTAGTAGAGCTTTTCTATGTTCAGAAGTTCTATTTAACTTCTTATTTGCCATTCCATGTCTCATTAGATGGCTTCCTCTAATTTCTTAGACATTTCTGCTATATTGTCCGGTGGCCAGTTAGGTATTTCCATGCCCAAATATAAGGACATTCCAGTTAGAACTTCTTTTATCTCATTTAAAGATTTTCTTCCAAAGTTAGGAGTTCTTAACATTTCACCCTCAGATTTTTGAACTAAATCTCCAATATAGATAATATTATCATTTTTTAAGCAATTCATAGATCTTACAGATAGTTCTAATTCATCTACTTTTCTTAACAGATTTTTATTAAATTCAGGTTCTGTAGAAACTTCTTTGACTGGAGCTTCAACTGGTTCATCAAAATTGATAAACATTTTTAGCTGGTCCTGGAAAATCCTTGCTGAATAAGCAACTGCATCCTCAGCTGATATAGATCCATTAGTTTCAACTTCCATAATTAATTTATCATAATCTAGTGCTTTTCCTTCTCTCGCTGTACTTACAGAAAATGAAACTTTTTTTACTGGACTGTAAAGTGAGTCTATAGCGATTAATCCTAGCGGCGGCTCCTCCGGCTTATTAAGATCTGCTGGAACATATCCTTTTCCTGTACTAACATTCATTTCCATATGAAAAGATGTATTCTCATCAAGATTACAAATTACTAATTCGGGATTTAAAATTTCAACATCGGCGATAGGTGCAATATCTGAAGCTTTGATTTCACCAGGTCCCTTTGCATCTAAAATTAATTTTTTAGTGCCTTCTGAATTACATTTTAGTGCTAAAGACTTAACATTTAAAACAATATCTGTAACATCCTCTCTAACGCCTTTGATTGAAGTGAATTCATGAAGAACTCCATCAATTTGTATTGATGTAACCGCAGCACCTCTTATTGATGAAAGTAAAATTCTTCTAAGTGAGTTTCCTAAAGTAAGACCGTAACCCTTTTCTAACGGCTCTGCAACTATTTTAGCGTGAGCTAAGTCATCACTGATTTGTACGTCTAGTTTAGACGGTTTAATTAATGACTTCCAATTTTTTACATTAACATTTTCGACTTCCATTAAACTCTCCTTTTCTTTGGTGGTCTAGTCCCATTATGAGGCATGGGGGTAGTATCTTTAATAGACAAAATTTTAAATCCTCTTGCTTGTAAAGCTCTTAGCGCAGTTTCTCTCCCTGATCCTGGTCCTTTTACTTCAACGGATAATGTTTTCATTCCATACTCTAAAGCTTTTGAAGCTGCAGAGTCAGCAGCAATCTGTGCAGCATAAGGAGTAGATTTTCTTGAGCCTTTAAAACCTTTTTGACCTGCTGAAGCCCATGATATTACATTGCCATTTGTATCTGCTATTGAAATTATTGTGTTATTGAAAGTTGATTGCACATATGCAATTCCATTTAAAATATTTTTTTTTATTTTCCTTTTTTTTGAATATGAACTTTTAGCACTTTTTTTTGAAGACTTTTCAATCTTCTGATCATTATTTTCAACTTTATCAGATTTTGCCATAACTATTTTTTAGTTGGTGTTAATTTTTTTCCTGCAATTGCTACTGCTTTTCCTTTTCTCGTTCTTGCATTACATCTAGTTCTTTGACCTCTAACTGGTAATTTTTTTCTATGTCGAGTGCCTCTATAGCAAGCTAGATCAATTAGCCTTTTTATGCTCAGTGAATAATCTCTTCTAAGATCACCTTCAACTTTAAAATTTTGGTCTATATATTCCCTGATTTTCAATATTTCATCGTCTGTAAGCTCGTTTACTCTTTTTGCCTTTGGAATTTCAAGTGATGAACAAATCTGGTTAGAAAATTTATCTCCTATTCCATAAATATAAGTAAGTCCAATATGAACAAGTTTATTCTGTGGAATATTTATACCTGCGATACGAGCCATAAGTTTTGTGATAATTTGAGCCTTTTATATAAGAAGATTAATCAAAGTCAACGCCTTAAAACTTTATAAAAGTGTCGATTTTATTGGTTATTTGTTCAATTTCATTACTTCCATCAATTTCATGGAAGTTTGCATTTTTTGAATAGAAATCTAAAACTGGTTTGGTTGTTTCCATGTAAGTGTCGTACCTTTTTAAAATTGTACTCAATTCATCGTCTGATCTATTTTCTAAGGTTTTTCTTTTTTGTATTCGTTTGATTATTGTCTCTTTATTAACATTTAGAAAAAAAACTAAATCTATTTTTTGATTTGAACTTTCAAGTAATAAGTCTAAATTTTTTGCCTGATTTATTGAACGTGGATAACCATCAAATATCAATTTATTTTTCTTTATTGGATCAAATACTTGTTTTTCTAAAAGTTGATTAACTATATCATCACTAACAAAACTTCCGTCATTCATAACATCAATAATTTTTTTTCCTATTTCTGAATTATTTTTAATTTCTTTTCTTAAAATATCGCCAGTTGAAATTTGAAAATTATTAAGTTTTTTCACTAAAAGTTTAGCCTGAGTTCCTTTACCAGCACCCGGAGGTCCAAATAAAATTATATTCACTTATCTTCCAAATTTAGTTTTTTTAATAAGTTGCTCATACTGTGAACTCATCAATCTTGTTTGGATTTGTGTAACTGTATCTATGGCAACTACCACAACAATTAATATCGAAGCTCCTCCTAAATAAAAAGGAATAGGATAATTGGCAATTAAAAATTCGGGCATCAAACATACTAATGTTAAATATAGAGCACCAATAGTAGTAAGTTTGATAGAAATATTTTCTATATACATTGCAGTACTTTCGCCTGGTCTTATACCTGGAACAAAGCCACCATATTTTCTTAAATTTTCTGCAGTCTCTGTTGGGTTAAATGTTATAGAAGTATAAAAAAAGGTAAAAAATATTATTCCTGATGCATATAATAACATATACAAAGGCTGTCCTTGTGTGAAAAAAGAACTTAAATTTAAAAACGATTCATTATCTGAAAAAGAAAAATTTGAAAAAGTAACTGGTAACAATAAAAGTGCAGAAGCAAATATAGCTGGTATTACTCCAGCTTGGTTTATTTTTAAAGGTAAATGAGATGATTCTCCACCATACATTTTATTTCCCATCTGTCTCTTTGGATAATTTATAAGAATTTTTCTAAGTGCTCTTTCCATAAAAACAACAAACAATATTGTTATAATCAATAAAACAAAAATAGCTAAAATCATAAAAGTTGATACCGCGCCTGTTCTTCCAAGTTCAAAAGTAGTTACTAGAGCCCTTGGTATTTCTGCAACAATTCCAGCAAAAATTATTAATGATATACCATTGCCAATTCCTCGCTGTGTAATTTGTTCACCTAACCACATTAAAAATATAGTCCCTGCAACAATTGTTGTTACAGTTGTAATTTGAAAAAAAGCTCCAGGGTTAATGACTAAATCTGCAGAAGACTCTAAACCTACAGACAAACCATAACCTTGTACCGTTGCTAATAGAACAGTTCCATACCTTGTTAATTGTGTAATTTTTGCTCTGCCTGTTTCACCTTGAGATTTCAGATTTTTAAAATAATCTGATACACCAGTTAAAAGCTGAACAATAATTGCGGATGAAATATAAGGCATGATACCAAGTGCAAATATAGCCATTCGACTAACTGCACCTCCTGCAAATACATTGAACATTCCAAGTAATCCTTTTTGATTACCTTCCATCATAATTTTTAATTGTTCAGGATCTATACCTGGTAGTGGCACAAAGGTCCCAAACCTATACACTGCAAGAATAAAAATAGTAAATATTATTCTATTTCTTAAATCAGTTGTTGATGATGAACCACTCATATCAATAAACTATTTTTTTAATTGTATAGATCCACCAATTTTTTCAAGCTTTTCTATTGCGGACTTCGAAGCTAAATCTGCTTCAATATTGATTTTATCTTTAACTTCACCTGTACCTAAAATCTTAAGTTTTTTTGAATTTTTATTTATTAATTTTAATTTCTTTAACAAATCAGAATTAACTACTTCGTTAGGATTAATATTTTTTTTATCGATATAGGATTGAATTTTTTCTAAATTTAAAATTGCTACTCCATCTTTAGAAATAGGATTAAATCCTCTTTTTGGCAATCTTCGATATAAAGGCATTTGACCACCCTCAAAACTCTTAATAGCTACACCAGATCTAGATTTTTGACCTTTAACACCTCTTCCAGATGTTTTGCCTTTACCTGAACCGATACCTCTACCAACTCTTATTTTAGATTTATTTATCTTCTCTCTATTATTTAAACTAATCATTATCCCCTTTTTTCAACTATTTCAGAAATTTTCTTATTTCTTATTGCAGATATTTGTTTTGGTGAACTTTGTTTTAATAAAGCTTTCATTGTGGCCCTAATTACATTGTGTGCATTAGAAGTGCCCATAGATTTAGCCACAATATCTTTAACACCTAAAACTTCACAAACTGCCCTCACTGGTCCACCAGCGATAATCCCAGTTCCTTTCGATGCTGCTCTTAAAACAATTCTACCAGAGCCGTCCTTAGCTTTAACATCGTGATGTATAGTCCTGCCTTCCCTAAGGGGTATATGGGTAAGTTTTCTTCTAGCCATTTCATTAGCTTTTTTAATAGCATCTGGAACTTGTTTTGCTTTTGCATGGGCAATTCCAATTTTTCCAGCTTGATTTCCAACTACAACTAATGCTGAAAAACCAAACCTTCTACCACCCTTAACAACTTTAGTAATCCGGTTTATATGAACTAGTTTTTCTAGTATATCGTCATTTTTTTTATCTTTAAAATTTTCCATATTAAAATTCCATTCCATTTTCTCTTAACGTTTCCGCAAAAGCTTTTACCCTACCGTGATATTTATAAGATCCTCTATCAAAGTAAATTTTGGTTATATTTTTTTCTTGAGCTTTTTTTGCCAATTTTTGTGCCACAAGTTTAGATAGTTCTATTTTATTTACTTTTTCACCAGATTTAAGATCTTTTTCAATTGAAGAAGCAGACATTAATGTTACTTTTTTAATATCATCAATTATTTGAGCTGAAATATTTTTTGCTGATCTAGAAATACTCAACCTAAACCTTTCATTTGAAGCAACTCTTTTTACTTTATTACTTACTCTAAATCTTTTTCTAATATTTGTGTTTAGTTTCATTATTTTTTCTTTCCTTCTTTTTTCATAACATATTGGCCCTTTTCTCTTATTCCTTTTCCTTTGTAAGGCTCTATTTTTCTCAATGTTTTTATCTTAGATGCAACAGCACCTACAAGTTGTTTGTCTGATCCTGTTATTTTTAATGTTGTCTGTTTTTCAACTACAATTTTAATACCTTCGGGTATATCGAAATCTATATCGTGGCTATAGCCTAACTGTAAATTTAATTGACTGCCTTTAAGGGCGGCTCTATATCCCACTCCAACTAATTCTAAGATTTTTTCATAACCAGTACTAGAACCAATAACAGCATTGTTTATTAAACTTCTATTCATGCCCCAAAGTCGTTTTGAATTTTGATCTATTTTTTTAGGTTTGATTGAAATTTCTTTTCCTTCTTTTATGTCAAGATTAAACATATCAAGATCAATATTGATTGATTTTTTACCTAAAGGGCCTTCGATGTTTATCATATTGCCAGCTAAAGCAACTTTTACTTTTTCAGGGATTGATATATTTATTTTACCTATTTTAGACATTAAAATACCTTGCAGATTATTTCTCCACCAACTTTTTGTTTTCTGGCATCAATATCTGTCATTACACCTTTTGGAGTAGAGATTATAGCAATGCCGAGTCCATTGTTAATTTTTGGAAGACCACTTGCGCTTGAGAAAATTCTTCTACCAGGCTTTGAAACTCTTTCAAAAGCACTAATAACTGGATTTCCTGAATGATATTTTAATTCTAATGATAAAGTAGGTTTCTTATCTTCAGAATTAATTTTAAAATCCTTAATGAAACCTTCATTTTTTAAAATATCAGCAATTTTTGTTTTAAAATTAGACGAAGGTAATTCTACTTTTTTATGATTTCTAGCTTGAGCATTTTTTACTCTAGCAATCATATCTCCTATCGGGTCACTTAAACTCATAATTATCCTTTCTACCAGCTAGATTTAACTAGACCTGGTATCTTTCCTTGTAATCCTAATTGTCTTAATGCAATTCTTGAAATTTTTAGTTTTCTATAAACTCCATGTGGTCTTCCTGTAATTTCGCATCTATTCATGACTCTTGTCTTTGCTGAGTTTCTTGGTAATTTTGATAATCTTTGTTGTGCTTTAAATCTTTCTTCAAGTGAGATTTTTTTGTTCATCACTATCTTCTTTAAAGCTGCTCTTTTCTTATAGAGCCTATCAGATAATTTAATTCTTTTTTTGTTTTTATTTACAGCGCTTAATTTAGCCATTTTTAATTATCTCCTTTTTTTATAAATGGAAAATTCATTTTTTCTAATAGTGCAAAGCTGTGTTCTTTACTAATCGCTTTAATTACTATTATAATATCTAGTCCTCTAACCTTGTCGGCTCTTTCAAAACTTACCTCAGGAAAAATTATGTGTTCTTTGATACCAAAGGTGTAATTGCCAAATTTATCAAACCCTTTGGGAGATAAACCTCTAAAATCTTTAATTCTAGGTAGAGCAATATTGACTAACCTATCTAAAAATTCGTACATTTTGTTTTTTCTAAGTGTTACTTTTAAACCAGCATTGGATCCTTTTCTTGTTTTAAAATTTGCAACTGATTTTTTAAACTTCGTTGTAACTGGTTTTTGTCCTGTGATTTTGGCCATATCTTCCTCACAGGATTTTAGAATTTTTGCATCTGAAGCATCTAAACCAAGACCCATATTTAAAACTATTTTTTCAATCTTTGGAGCCATATAAATATTTTTAAATCCAAATTGATCTTTTAATGCTGGCTGAATTTCTTTGTTGAATATTTCTTTTAATCTTGGAGTCATTATTTTTTAGCCTCTTTTTTTTTTGCAGCATTTTCATCAATTAATTTAAGATTAGACAAATGGATGAAGCTTTCTTTTGGAAAGATACCACCTTTTTTCTCTTTAGTTGTTTTGACATGTTTTTTAACCATATTAATTTCTTTTACTTTCGCTCGATTATTTGCTCTATCAATTTCTATAACTTCACCTTCTTTTTTTCTATCTTTACCAGTCAAAACTTTCACTTTTAAACCCTTTTTAATCATCCTATAAAACCTCTGGTGCTAATGAGATGATTTTCATTTGACCTCTGCTTCTTAATTCTCTTGTAACAGGTCCAAAAATTCTAGTACCAACTGGTTCACCTTTGTCATCTACTAAAACTGCAGCATTATTGTCAAATTTAACTTTTGATCCATCGTTTCTATGAATTCCTTTTTTAACTCTAACAACGACTGCCTTATGAACTGAACCCTTTTTAACTTTACCTTTGGGGATAGCTTCTTTTACAGCTATAACTATAGTGTCACCAATACTTGCATACCTTCTTTTAGATCCACCTAGAACTTTGATACACTCTATTCTTTTTGCACCGGTATTATCAGCTACTTGTAATTCGGTTTGTACACCAATCATTATTTTATGCTCTCCATAACTTGAAATTTTTTATTTTTTGAAAAAGGCTTGCTCTCAATAATTGAAACTTTATCTCCTGTTTTAAATTTATTATTTTCATCGTGAGCATTATAATTTTTCCTTACTCTAATTACTTTTTTAAGTACAGGATGTGAATACTTTCGTTCAACCATAACAGTAACTGTTTTATTTGGTTTATCGCTTATAACTACACCTGTTAATATTTTTTTAGGCATTTATTTTCCCTTTTAATATTGTTTTTAATCTCGCAATTGTTTTTCTTGTTTCACCAATTTTAGCTGGATTTGTTATTTGTGAATTCATTTTCTGAAATCTAAAATTAAAAAGATCTTTTTTAAGTTTCACAATATTCTTCAAAACTTCATCTTTTGATAATTTTTTTATTTCTTTCTTTTTCATTATGCAAATCTCTTAATAGTTTTTGTTTTAATTGGTAATTTTGCAGAAGCTTTATATAAAGCCTCCTTTGCTATTTGTTCTGAAACACCATCGACCTCAAATAAAATTCTGCCTGGTTTAACTCTACAAGCAAAATATTCTGGCGATCCTTTTCCTTTACCCATTCTAACCTCAATCGGTTTTTTAGAAACTGGAATATTAGGGAAAATCCTTGTCCATACTCTACCTTGTCTTTTCATGTGCCTTGTTAGAGCCACTCTAGCAGCTTCAATTTGTTTCCCAGTTACTCTTTCTGGCTGTAAAGCTTTCAATGCATAAGCTCCATAATTTATAGTACTTGCTCTTGTAGCAGTACCATGAATTCTACCTTTATGTGCTTTTCTCCACTTAGTTCTTACTGGTTGTAACATTACTGTTTGCCCTCTTGTGGTGTTGCTTTATTTGTTTCTTGGCTAAATTCTCTCGCAAAAACTTCACCTTTGTAAATCCAAACTTTAATACCAATAATACCATAAGTAGTCAGTGCTTCTGCCTCAGCATAATCAATATCTGCTCTTAATGTGTGTGAAGGTATACTTCCATCTCGCAACCACTCAGTTCTTGCAATTTCGTTTCCACCTAATCTTCCACTAACAGAGACTTTGATACCTTTAGCTCCTAATCTAATACATGATTGCATGGCCCTTTTCATCGCTCTTCTATAAGAAATTCTTTTGACAAGTTGTTGCGCAATATTTTCAGCAACTAAATAAGCATTAGTCTCAGGTTTTTTAACTTCTTTAATATTTAAATTTACCTCGTTGGTAGTAAATTTTGACAGATTATTTTTTATTTTATCAATATCGCTTCCTTTTTTACCGATCACAAAACCGGGTCTTGAAGTATAAATAGTCACGTAGCACTTATTAGATGTTCGTTCAATCATAACTTTGGATACACCAGAGTTGATCACATTTTTCTTTATGTATTCACGAATTTTAAAATCCTCAATTAAGTAGTTACCAAAATCTTTTTTCTTAGCGTACCAAACAGAGTCCCAGCCTCTGTTTACACCTAGCCTAAAACCTACAGGATTAACTTTTTGCCCCATGCTTCTCCATTTGTTTTGTTTCTGATAATATTATTGTAACTGTTGACCAAGGTTTTAAAATAGGAGCAGCTCTCCCTTTTGCTCGAGGTCTAAATCTTTTCATAACTATTTTTTTTCCACAATATGCTTCTTTTACAATTAGATTATCAATATCATATTGAAAGTTATTTTCTGCATTTGCAACTGCGGAGCTAATGGTTTTTCTAATATCTTTAGTAATTCTTTTTTCAGAAAATTGTAAATCTCTAATTGCTACATCAACTTTTTTTCCAACAATACTTTTTAGTATTGGATTAAGTTTTCTGACGCTTGATCTCACACCATTATTGATAGACTTTACTGTCTTATCGTTATTTTTATCAATTTTCTTTTTTTTACTCATAATTATTTCTTCTCTGCTGTAGCAGGTTTAGCTTTTTTGTCTGCTGGTGTGTGACCAAAAAAAGTTCTTGTAGGTGCAAATTCACCCAGCTTATGTCCAACCATATCTTCCGATATTGTTATTGGTATAAATTTTTTTCCATTATAAATTTGAAAACTTACTCCCACAAAATCAGGTAAAATAGTTGATTTTCTAGACCATGTTTTAATAGGTATTTTTTTTGGGTCATCTTTATATTTATCAACTTTTTTCATTAAACTTTCTTCTACAAAAGGTCCTTTCCAAACTGCTCTAGCCATTACTTAGTATCCTTCCTTTTGTTTCTTCTCTTAACTATAAATTTATCTGTTCTTTTATTATCTCTCGTTTTTAAACCTTTGGCTGATTGACCTGTTGGTGAAACAGGATGTCTACCACCAGCAGATTTACCTTCACCTCCCCCATGAGGATGATCTACAGGATTTTTGACAACTCCTCTAGTATGTGGTCTTCTTCCCAACCATCTTGACCTACCTGCTTTTCCAATTTTGATATTTTTTTGATCTGGATTGCTTAAAATTCCTATTGTAGCTAAAGCTCTAGAATCAATTTTTCTAACTTCACCTGACGCAAGTTTAATTAAACTGTAATTTCCATCTAACCCACTAATTGTTACAGAAGAACCTGCTGATCTAGCAATTTTTCCACCACCGCCTGGCTGAATCTCAACATTATGAATATTAATACCAACCGGGATATCCTGCAATGGCATGCAGTTACCAATTTTAATCTCTTTTTTAGATCCGCTTTCAATTTTGTCGCCTACTTTTATTTTTTGAGGGGCAAGAAAGTATGCATGAGTTCCGTCTTCAAACTTAACCAACATAATGTAGCATGATCTATTTGGATCGTATTCTACTCTTTCAACTGTAGCTTCCATGTTAAATTTCTTTCTATAAAAATCAACATGTCTATACATTTTCTTGTGACCACCTGCTCTATTTATTGAAGTAATATGACCGTTATTATTTCTACCTTTCATTGCATTTTTAGGAGAAACAAGTGACTTGAATGGTTTACCTTTCCATAGTCCAGTTCTATCGACTAAAATGGTACCTCTTGTAGATTTTGTGTATGGTTTAAAAGTTTTTAATGTCATTTATTAAATTCCTGTTGTTAGATCAATGCTCTGACCTTTTTTAAGTGTA
>CABZSY010000001.1 GCA_902528505.1 uncultured Pelagibacteraceae bacterium | reverse complement strand
TATAATAGAATAATGATCACTCATCTTTTGATGGATGAAGCTCAAGAAAATAGAGTAGGTGGAGCTGTAGGTTTTAACATGAGAACAGGAGATTTTCATGTTTTTAGAGCAAAAGCTGTAATTGTTTCAGCAGGTGGAGCCTCTCACATATTTAAACCTAGAGCTGTTGGTGAAGGTATGGGTAGAACATGGTATGCACCGTGGAGTAATGGATCAGCTTATGCATTACCTATTGCTGCTGGAGCTAAAATGACACAAATGGAAAACAGAATTGTGTTATGCAGATTTAAAGATGGTTATGGACCCGTTGGTGCGTATTTCCTTCATTTAAAAACTTATACTCAAAATGCTAATGGTGAAAACTATGAAAAAAAATGGTATGATCAAACTAAAGAATTAGTAGGTGAGTATATTGATCATCACCCAACACCAACTTGTTTAAGAAATCATGCATTTATTCAAGAAACAATGGCAGGTGGTGGACCAATCCAAATGGTTACAACAGAGGCATTCCAAGATCCACATTTAGAAACTGTAGGTTGGGAAAATTTCTTAGGGATGACAGTTGGTCAGGCTGTAGTTTGGGCATCTCAAAACATTGATCCAAAATATACAAATCCTGAATTAACAACGTCAGAACCATATGTTATGGGTTCACATGCTACTTGTTCAGGAGCTTGGGTAAGTGGACCTGAAGATTTATCTCCTCCAGAATATTTCTGGGGATATAATAGAATGCTGACAATTGACGGTCTATTTGGTGCTGGAGACACTGTGGGTGGAAGTGCACACAAATTTTCTTCTGGATCATTTACAGAAGGTAGATTAGCTGCAAAAGCTGCTGTTAAATATATTGAGGATAAAAAAGCTGAAGGTTTAAAGGTTTCAGATAAACAATGTGAGGATTTTAAAGCTAAAGTTTATAAACCCCTTGAAACTTACAAAGTTGCTCAAAATGAAATAACTGGTGGAACAGTATCCCCGAGTTATATTTCTCCAATTCAAGGACTTCAACGTTTACAAAGGATTATGGATGAATATGTTGGTGGAATTGCGACTAACTACATGACTAACGCTAATATGTTAAAAAAAGGTTTGGAGCTTTTGACTTGGCTGGAGGAAGACCTAGAAAATGTTGGAGCTGAGGATTATCATCAACTTATGAGAGCTTGGGAGCTTAAACACAGAGCTATTACATCTCAGTGTGTAACAGAACATACAATGTTTAGAGAAGAAACTAGATGGCCGGGTTATTACTACAGAGGAGATCATATGAAACTTGATGATGAAAACTGGCACTGTTTAACTGTTTCTAGAAGAGATCCTAAGACAGGTAAATTTAGTCTTGAGAAAGTTCCTGTTTACCATATCGTGGATGAGAACGAGAAGAAAAAAGCCTCTTAAAATTTAAATTACAAATAAATATGGATATTTTATCTAAAACTGATGATGAAATATATGAATTAGCCAAACCAATTTGGGATAATTTAATAAAATCGTCTAATCTTAAAGATTATGGAGGATTTACAAGAGATTTTTCTACTCAGATGCTTTTTGGAGCAAATGAAGTTGAATTAGGTAAACAGTGGGCAAATAATAAATTAATTGTAAATTTAAACGAAACTTTCGAACCTTTTGGATGTTTAAGACGGGGGGATCACGTAACTGTTTTGATAAAACAGACGAACAAAGAACTGCCTGGAGAGTTCTTAGGTAGATTAGTTCTAGGCATAGAAGACAACCTTATCAAAGTTTATGGTGCAACAATTTATTAAAAAAAATTGGCATAAATTAAATAATTATTTGACAAATTACTAGCTGGGTGTATTCACATATTAAATGCACCTTTCAGAAATAAAAATTTTAAACAAACTCCCCAGATTAAAATCATCATATATCAAAGTAGGCATTTTAATGAGTTTACTTGCATACTGGGGCGTAATTTTAGTTGGAACTTTTGTTACTTTTAACTAAGTTATTTTTAAGCAGCATTTTTTAAGTTTATATGGAAGTATTTTTGCCAATTGCACAAGTATTTGTTAATCCCATAGAAATACTTTTGTTAAGTGCAATAGTTGGAGTACTTTCAGGATTGTTTGGAGTTGGAGGTGGTTTTTTAATGACGCCATTTCTTATTTTTCTAGGGATCCCACCAGCTTATGCAGTAGCAAATGAGGCTAATAATATTTTAGCTACATCAGTATCTGGTTCAACTACATACTATTTAAAAAATATATTGGATTATAAAATGGGTTTTATAATAGTAATTGGTGGTGCAATTGGAACCACTGTAGGAATTTATACATTCACATATTTTAAAGGTATTGGAAAAATAGATACCGTAATTTCATTAGCCTATATGTATATTTTAGCTATAATTGGAACTTTAATGCTTGTTGAGAGTTTAAGAGAAATAGACCAGGCAAAAAGAAATGTCTTAGCTAAAAAAAAGGCACATGTGCATTACTGGATACACGGACTTCCACTTAGAATGAGATTTCCTAAATCAAAGTTGTATGAGAGTATTTTTACTCCAATTATTATAGGTCTTATTGTTGGATTTATTGCCGCTATTATGGGAATTGGTGGAGCTTTTATTTTAGTCCCAGCAATGATTTATATAATAAAGATGCCAACAAAGTTAGTTCCAGGAACTTCTTTATTTGTGACAATTTTTGTAAGCGTAATAGTAACTTTCTTGCACTCTTTTAATTATGGGTCAATAGATTTGCTTTTAGTTTTAATGCTGGTTATTGGTTCAATAATAGGAGTTCAAGTGGGTCAAAAAGTTGGTGAGAGAATTGATAGTTCTGGATTGAGAGCTTTACTAGCAATATTATTATTAATTGTTGGAATAGCTATTGCCTATGATACTTTTTTTGCTAATGAAATTTTAAATAATAATCAATCAACTGCAAGTAAAGACCTTAACTTTTTTTCAGAATTTATTATCGATTTTTCCAAAGAAATGCCATTTTTTTATGGTTTGTTCACAATTATGTTTGCTATCATTTTAGGAGTTGCTGCAGCGTTCATGAGGAAATTTGTGTCTAACTTAAAAATAAAATTACTTATTAAAGCTAAATAATATAACTAATAAATATGTCTATTGTAACAATTGAAATTAATCCAACTGTTGCCATAGCAATAAAACCTACAAGAAAAGGCTTATAGCCCATATTTTTGATCTCCCTCAAATTTGTTGAAAGACCTATCGCTGCCATTGCCATTGTTAAAAAAATTTTTGATAAAAATTTTATATTTTCTACTGTACTTGACCAAATTTCATTTTGGTTAACAAAGAATATGTGATCACCTAAATTTCTTAAAATTATCATGGCTATAAAGCCTAGTACAAAGTAAGGAAAAATTCTTATGATTGAGTAATTTTTCTTTTTAATTTGACCTCTGGAATACAGATAGGCAAATAGAGGTATCATAATTACTAAAAATGTATTTCTAATCAATTTAGTTACTGTTGAGATATTTAAAGTTTCAGGACTATTAAATTGTTGGTCATAAATTAGTCCAGCTGCTGCAACTTGAGCAGTCTCGTGAATAGCAGTACCTAAAAATAGACCAATAAATAATGACTCACCATTAAAATAAAAATTAGCAAAGTAAGGGTAAATGAGCATTGAAAGAATACCAAATAAAGTAATATTAGCAATTGCATAGGATACCTCATTTTTTTTTGCATTTATCACAGGAGCCATTGCCATTATTGCTGTAGTACCACAAACTGTACTGCCAACAGAAATTAGATAGGACATACGTTTTGGGATTATTATTTTTCTACTTATAAGTTTTATAACTAATAAAACACTAAGAATGCAAGTTATTATTAATGGGATTGCTATTTTTCCAAATTCTAAAAATGCAAAAGGTTTAAGTTGAATTCCTAAACAAATAATACCAAGCTTTAAAATATTTTTTTGAGTAAAGTCCAAACCTTTTAAAAAAATTTCCCTAATTTGAAAAATGTTTCCAAAAAAAATACCAGATAATATTGCAATCATTGCTGTAGATATAGGGCTTTTTTCATAACCTAATAATTCTATTCCAATAATGTTATTTATTCCTTGAGATAAAGTATAAAGGACGAATGCTAAAATTATACCAGGTATTAATACCAAGTACTTTTTATAAATCATGAAATTGAAAAATTAATTAGGCACTTCTATAAAGTTTAGTCATAACAAACTCTTTATGACCTAAGGCTTCTGCACAAGTTAAACGGCCATTAGCTACTCTTAAAGTTGTTTTAATTAATTCATCACCGCCTTGTGATAAATTCATTTCTCTTGTAAGTATTTTTGAAACATCACAATCAATATGCTCACCCATACTTTTAACAGTTAAAGGATTAGCAGTTAGTTTAATTACGGGTTCAATTGGATTTCCAACAATGTTACCTTGTCCAGTTGGGAATAAATGAATATTAAAACCTGCTGCTGCTTGAAGAGTTACACATTCAGCTGCAGCTGAAGACGTATCCATAAAATATAAACCTTTTCCTTTAGTTGGTTCTTCTGCTGGTTCAAGAACATCAATAAATTTACAATTTCCAATTTTTTGAAAGTTTCCAAATGCCTTTTCTTCGATGGTAGTTAATCCACCTGCAATGTTTCCAGCTGTTGGCTGACTTTCAGAAAGATCATCTGTAGCTTCCTTTAATATAAAGTCATTGTATGCATTCCAAGTTTTCATAAATTTATCTGAAGCTTCTTTAGTTGCTCCTCTTGTAGCACAAACTTTTTCAGCACCAGTTAGTTCTGAGGTTTCTCCAAAGCATAAATGAACACCTAAAGGTTCCAATTTATCCATTAAATTTCCAACTGTTGGATTTGAAGCTAAACCAGATGTAGTATCAGACTCGCCACATTTAACAGATATCCACAGATCACTAAGAGGACATTCTTCTCTTTGTTTCTCTGATGCCCACATAACAAATTCTTGAGCTTTCTTTGAGGCTTTCATTGTAGTTCCGATATCGCCTGTTCTTTCAATGTGAAATCCTTCAACTGGTTTCCCAGTTTTTGCAATTCCATCAACAATTTTTTTAGTCCATTTTGGTTCAATTCCTATTACAATTACAGCTGCAACATTTGGATTACAACCAGTTCCAATCATTGTTCTAAAATGAAGTTCTAAATCTGCACCAAACTGAAGTCTTCCATAAGAATGCGGAAGCGCTATTGTCCCTTTTATGTTATTTGCAACTGCTTCAGCACATGCATTTGAGATATCATCCACAGGAAGAATAATTACATGATTTCTTGTACCTGCTCTGCCATTCTCTCTTTTGTAACCTAAAAAACTTTTCGGTATTTCCATTACATTACCATTTTTTAGTTTTCACATTATGAACATGTACATGCTCGCCTTTTTTCGCAGATTTTACAACTTTACCAATATCGTGACCATATTTTAAAATCGTATCACCCACATTTAGATCAGTCATAGCAATTTTGTGACCCAAGGGTATTTCATCTAACGATTGTATATTTACTGTGCTATCATCTTCCATTATCCAACAAGAACAATCTTGTTTTGCAGTGATTTTTTCTATTACCACTACGCCCACGTTATCTTTTTTATCATGAATTATAATATCTGTTGCCATATATAGTGTCGAAATGTTTGTTTGAATTTCCCGAAATCTTATATATTAATCCCTAAAATTAACAAACGAATTTTAAAAGTATTAAATTTATACATTAAAGAGGCACTAGTTTATGACAAAAATGACAACAGAAGAAGCTTTTGTAAAAGTTTTACAAATGCACGGAATTGAACACGCCTTTGGAATTATTGGCTCAGCCTTTATGCCAATTTCAGATATTTTTCCAGATGCTGGTATCACATTCTGGGATGTTGCTCACGAAACTAATGGTGGATTAATTGCAGATGGTTACACAAGAGCTACAGGTAAAATGTCAATGGTTATTGCTCAAAATGGTCCTGGAATTACAGGTTTGGTAACACCAATTAAAACCGCTTACTGGAATCATACACCTCTTTTATTGGTTACACCTCAAGCTGCTAACAAAACTATGGGCCAAGGTGGCTTTCAAGAGGTTGAACAAATGAATTTATTTAAAGATATGGTTTGTTATCAAGAAGAAGTTAGAGATCCATCAAGAATGGCAGAGGTATTAAATAGAGTTATTGAAAAAGCTATAAGAGGATCAGCTCCAGCACAAATCAATGTACCAAGAGATTATTGGACTCAAGTTATTGATATAGATCTACCTCCGATTGTTAGATTAGAAAGACAAGCTGGTGGTGTTGATGCAATTAAAAAAGCTGCAGATTTGTTATCTAATGCAAAATTTCCAGTAATTTTATCTGGAGCAGGTGTAGTTATTGGAGGTGCTATTGAAGATTGTAAAAAACTTGCAGAAAAATTAGATGCCCCAGTTTGCTCTGGTTATCAGCACAATGATAGCTTTCCAGGAAGTCATCCTTTAGCAGCAGGACCTTTAGGCTACAATGGTTCAAAAGCTGGTATGGAATTAATTAAACAAGCTGATGTAGTTTTAGCTTTGGGAACAAGACTTAACCCTTTTTCAACTTTACCAGGTTATGGAATGGATTACTGGCCAAAAGATGCAAGTATTATTCAAGTTGATATGAACTCAGATCGAATTGGTTTAACAAAAAAAGTCTCAGTTGGTATTTGTGGAGATGCTAAATTGGTTGCTCAACAATTACTTACTCAACTTTCACCCACTGCAGGTGATAAAGATAGACAAAAAAGAAAAGATATAATTCATCAAACTAAATCTGCATGGTTACAAAAATTATCAAGTTTAGATCATGAAGAAGATGACGAGGGAACAGTTTGGAATAAAGAGGCAAGGGAAAGAGATTCAGACAGGATGTCCCCCAGACAAGCTTGGAGAGCAATACAAGCTGGGATGCCAGAGGATGTAATTATTTCAAGTGATATTGGAAATAATTGTGCAATTGGAAACGCTTATCCAACATTTGAAAAAGGAAGAAAGTATTTAGCACCAGGATTATTTGGCCCTTGTGGATATGGTTTTCCGTCAATTTTGGGTGCAAAAATTGGATGTCCAGATACACCAGTTATTGGTTTTGCGGGTGATGGAGCATTTGGCATAAGCATGAATGAAATGAGTTCATGTGCAAGAGAGGAATGGCCTTCAATAACAATGGTAATATTTAGAAACTATCAATGGGGAGCAGAAAAAAGAAATTCTATCTTATGGTTTGATGATAATTTTGTTGGAACTGAACTTGATCCAGAACTTAGTTATGCAAAGGTAGCTGATGCTTGTGGTTTAAAAGGAGTAACAGTTAAAACAATGGAAGAAACTACCAATGCTATCAAGCAATCCTGTGATGATCAAAAGAAGGGAATTACAACATTTATTGAAGTAATTTTAAATCAAGAGCTTGGTGAACCATTTAGACGAGATGCGATGAAAAAACCAGTTAGGGTTGCTGGTATTAAAAAAGAAGATATGAAGAAACAGCCTTCTTTAAGTTCTTAATGTAGATCTGTATCTGGCCAGTTTTTATTATTGTATCTATCTAGTTCTTTTTTGGTAATTGGACGGAATAAAACCCAAACTATAACAATAACTAAAGCTGTAAGTATTAATGTTTGCATGATTTAATTTATTACTGACATTGGATCCAGTCTAGTTTGAAACCAATTAACTCTAAAATCTAGATGTGGGCCAGTTGATCTTCCAGTTGAACCAACTGTTCCAATGATATCTCCTTGATTAATATTATCACCTACTGAGACTAAAACATTTTCAAGGTGTGAGTATATTGTAGAAATTCCATGGCCGTGATCCATTATTACGGTTCCTCCGGTATAATATAAATCATCTTCTGCCATAGTTACAGTTCCAGATCCAGAGGATTTAATCATCGTTCCTTGTTTAGCAGCAATATCAATTCCATAGTGCGGCCATCGTGGTTTACCATTTAAAATCCGTTGACTGCCATAAACACCACTTATAATTCCTTCAACTGGCATAATAAATTTTTCTTTAAAATATTGCAGATTTGAATTTATTGCTCTTGCTTCACCTATTGCATTGTTTTCTTTTTTAATTCTTTTGTATACAGATTCAGGGGGAGTAACCTTACTTTCTTCGAGACCATCAATTCTTTGAATGTTATATTTTCTTTTAAGAACTTTTTTCGTAAATGTTGTTTTTTTTCCATTGAGAATTTTTGTAAAAGTAAGATCATATTTTTGGTCTCTATCGATTCCAAAAACAAAGTCTCCATCCTTTGAGACTTTTACCTCTTTTTTCCCAACTAAAATTTGAGCATTAGGGTTAGTTAGACCAAGTATGAAATGGCCTTGTAAAAATTTTCCTTGAAACTCAATTGCATATACAGGAGATATTAAAAATAATAAAACTAGAAAAATTCTGTAAATTATTGAGCTGTCCATCCACCATCTATTATAATTGATGTTCCAGTGATCATAGAAGAAGCTGGAGATGCTAAAAAGCAAACTGTAGTAGCAATATCACTTTCAGTTGCAACTTTTCCTATTGGAATTTTACCCAAAACCAGTTTTTTAAACTTATCATTTTTAAAAAATTTTTTTACCATTGGGGTTTCAACAAATGTTGGAGCTACCGAGTTAACTCTAATATTTTTTTTTGCTAATTCAACACCCATTCCCTTAGTTAATCCTTCTATTCCAAATTTAGTCATATTATAAACATTTCTTCCAATCATTCCTACATGACCAAGTTGTGAAGACATATTTATAATCGAACCAGATCTTTTTTTATTTTTAATCATTTTTTTTACAACCAATTGAGCAACATTAAATGCAGCTTTAAGGTTTAAATCCACTAAATAGTTCATGCTTGATTGTTTTATTTTTTCAAAAGGTTCAGGAATATTTGTCCCAGCATTATTAACTAATATATCAATAATTTTAATTTTATTTAATTTTTCTCTCAAATCTTTATAGTTCATCACATCACACTCAATTTTAATGACTTTGCCTTTAACTTTTTTAATATCTTTTTCTAATTTGTTTAAATCAGATTGAGTTCTACTCAATGCAATAACTGTTGCACCTGCTTCTGCTAGTGCAATAGAGCAAGCTCTTCCAAGTCCTTTTCCAGCACCAGTTACTAAAGCATATTTTTTTTTGAGATTTATTTTCTGAAGATACATTATAATAATAATATTTTAATATCTGTGTAAATCAACTCAACTGCAACAACCAAAATTGCTAATAATCCAAGCCATGCTATCCATTTATATTTTTTAATCCATCCAGATATTAGTGTAGCAGCTGTAGCCATCAACATAATTGATAAAATTAAACCAAATACAAGAAGTCCATAATGTTCACCAGCAGCACCCGCAACACCCAAAACATTATCTAAACTCATTGTGAAATCAGCTAAAAGAACAGTCCAAATTGCTCTTAAGAAACTAGAGTTATCTACTTTAATATCTTCCTCTTTTTCAGATCCTTTAATTACATCTACGTAAAGTTTGTAAACAATATAAAGCAATAAAAGTCCTCCAATAAGTCTTATCCCTGTAATCTGTAAAAGATAAGCAGTAAGAAGTGTTAATATTATTCTAAGTATTACTGCACCCCCTATACCCCAAAAAATAACTTTTTTTCTTTGTTCAGGTGGAAATTTGGATGCAACCATACCAATGATAATTGCGTTATCTCCAGCTAAAACTAGATCAATGAATATTATTTGTGTTAAAATTGCTATTTGTTCAGGAGCAAATAATTCAACAAACATTAATGATTAAGTATCATGTCTGCACCTTTTTCTGCAATCATTATTGTAGGAGCATTAGTGTTGCCTGACGTAATATTTGGCATTATGGATGCATCAATCACTCTAAGATTATTTACTCCTCTGACCCTTAGTTTTTCGTCAACCACTGACATTTCATCCTGACCCATTTTACAAGTACCAACGGGATGAAAAATAGTTTGAGCATAATTTGAAGCCTCTTTCACTAACTCCTCATCATCATTAATGTTTATTCCAGGTCTATATTCTTCAGGTGAATACTTTTTAAAAGTTTCAGACTCCATTATTATTTTTCTTGTTAATTTCAGACTTTTAGCTGCAATCATTCTATCATTATCAGTAGATAGATAGTTTTGTTTTATTTTAGCGTAAGTTCTAGAGTCTTTGTCAACTATACTTACATGACCTCTGCTAGTAGGTTTTATGTTGGACACCGTTGGTGTAAAAGCATGGAAGTCATGATTTTTGGTTGCACCCAATGTATCCATACTCATTGGCTGAACATGCCATTGCAAATCCGGTAATTCTAGTGAAGAGTCACTTTTGGCAAACATGCAAAGTTGACTAGCTCCCATTGTCATGGGACCAGTTCTCCTAAAAATATATTCCAATCCAATCATTAAATTTCCAAATAGACTATTTATTTTTTTGTTTAAAGATTTTAGACCATTTATTTTATAAATAGGTCTTAACATAAGATGATCATGTAAATTTTCTCCAACTCCATCTAAATTATGTACCATTTCTATTCCAAGATTTTTTAATTTTTCAGAACTTCCAATTCCTGATACCTGTAAAATTTGTGGCGAGCCAATAGCACCCGAGGATAATATTATTTCTCTGTTAGCCTCTACTTTTTTTAATTCATCTCCTTGCCAAAATTGAACTCCTTTAGCTATTTTGTTTTCAAAGATTATTTTTTTTACATGTGCGTGAGTAATAATTTCTAAATTTTTTCTATTTTTAATTGGATTTAAATATCCTACAGATGTGCTGCATCTAAAACCATCTTTCTCTGTAACTTGAAAATATCCACACCCATGATTATTTCCTGTGTTAAAATCTTTTGTTTTAGGTATTCCAAACTCTTCAGCTGCATTTTGAAACTCATCTAAAAGTGGGAGATGGATTCTTTGATCAGAAACTGCTAGTGGTCCATTTACACCATGAAATTCATTTTTACCTCTCTCTTGATCTTCAGCTTTTATAAAATAAGGTAATACATCATCCCATCCCCAACCAGTATTTCCTAATTGTCTCCAAACATCATAGTCTCTATTTTGACCTCTTATATATAACAATCCATTAATTGATGAACTTCCCCCTAACGTTTTACCCCTAGGATATCTAATTGAAATGTTGTTCATACTTTCATCAGGCTCAGTTTTGTAGCACCAGTCAGTCTTTGGGTTATGCATAGTTTTAAAATAACCAACAGGTATATGTATCCAGGGATAGTTATCTTTACCACCAGCCTCCAAAAGTAAAACTTTATGACTAGGATTTTCTGATAATCTATTTGCGAGTACACACCCAGCTGATCCAGCACCAAGTATTATAAAATCGTAATTATTCATAAATTAGATCCTTTATAAGTAAATATTTTTTTTTTTCTAATAAATCTGTGAAAAAATTTAATAATATGTCGATTTTAGTGCTTGTTTTGAATTTCAATATAAGAGAAGCTTAATTTTTTAAAAATAAAGAGAGGGAAAAAAATGAAAAAAATCATTTCAATGTTATTTGCGGTTGCAATGGTGTTTGGATTTATTTCAAATGCTAATGCTGCAAAAACACTAAAATGTCAGACGGTTCTTAATACTAAAGCTGATGAAGTTAAGATGTTAAAGGATTTTACTGACACTGTTACAACTTTAACAGCTGGATCTCTAAAGTTTGAAATTTTACCTGCAGGAGCTGTTGTTGGTGTAAAAGAAACTTTAGACGCAGTTGATAAGGGTCTAATCGATTGTGGTTTCGCATGGACTCACTATTGGTCAGGCGATCACCCAGCAGCAATGTTATTTGGTTCGCCAGTTGCTGGTGGTGGTGTAGGTATTGATAATATCGCATTCTTATCTTGGTTCCAATATGGTGGTGGAAAAGAACTATATGACCAATTATGGAAAGAAATGGGAAGAGACATTAAAGGATTTATGATTCAACCAGTCGGACCAGAAGCTTTAGGTTGGTTTCCAAAACCAATTAAAGATATGGCTGACTTTAGAAAATATAAATTCAGAACTCCTCCAGGAATTCCAGGACAAACTTATAAAGATATCGGTATAGCATCTGTAGCTATGGGCGGTGGAGACATTCTACCAGCTTTGGAAGCAGGTACAATTGATGCTGCTGAATGGTGTTGTCCAAAACCAGACTTAACTTTTGGTTTCCAAAAAGTATTGAAGCACTACTACCTGCAAGGTTTACACCAAGTAGTAGTAAATGCTGATTTTTATATTACTGGAAAAACTTACAATGCAATGTCTGATCATGAGAAGAAGTCACTTGAAGTAGCTGCTAACGCATCATTAGCAAAATCTTTAAGTTACAGAATCTATGAGAATGGTAAAGCTTTGAAAGAACTTACAGAAGTTCATGGAGTAATTTTAGAAGATACACCTTCAGATTATTTCACAGAATATATGGCTGCTGCAAAAGCTTCTTTAAACAAGAATGCTGCAGATAACAAATTTTTCAATGAAGTATATACTTCAATGAAAGAATTTGCTGATATAGCAGTTCCTTTCTGGAGTGGTTCTCAAATGTCAAATGCTAAGCTAGGTATGGCTCACGCAGCAACATTAAAGTAATCAGTAATTAATCTTAAATTATAATTAGAGCGGACTTAGTTGTCCGCTCTAATTTTTTTTACAGAATTTATATGGCAGACGAACCAACTAAATTGGATATATCTGATGAAATGATTGCCGAAAGGCGAGGTGGTTCAGGTAAAATGCCGGAAGATATGCCATCATGGATGGCTAGCTCTATAGTTAATATTGATAAATTTAGTAAATGGGTCGGCAATGTTGTTTGCTGGATTTTAATGCCTTTAATTTTTGCAATGACTTATGAAGTACTTGCAAGAAAATTATTCCTAGCCCCAACAATTTGGGCTTACGATATAAGCCGTTTTTTGTATGGAGCATTATTCATGTTAGGTGCTGCATACGCTCTTTCTAAAGGTGTACATATAAGAGCTGACTTTTTATATAGAAATTTCAAAACTAAAAACCAAGGTAAGATAGATTTTTGGCTATATCTTTTATTTTATTTTCCAGGATTATTAGTTTTCCTTTATATGACAATTGGATTTGTTGGAGAGTCTATTCAAAGAGGCGAGAAAGGTATGGACACTACATGGATGCCTTATATGTGGCCTATCAAATCTTGTTTATTGATTGGGATCGTTTTTTTATTAATACAAGGAATTTCAGAGTTATTTAAAAGTTATTGGGCTGCCACAAAAGGTCAATGGCCTGGAGAAGAAAAATGATTGCTGAACTTATAGATCCAGCTATTTTAGGTTTTATTCTTGTAGGGGTAATGCTTTTTGCTATCTTTGTTGGTTTTCCGATTTCATTTACATTAATTTTTTTAGGATTTGTTTTTGGTTATTTAGGTTTTGGTAAACTAGTATTTTACCTAATGACCCTACAATTTTCGATGGTCATGACCGAACAAACACTCGCCGCAGTCCCGCTCTTTGTCTTTATGGGGATAATGATGGAGCAAGCAGGTTTGATGGAGAGATTATTTTCTTCATTCCAAATGATGTTAGCAAAAGTAAAAGGATCTTTATATTATGCAGTATTATTTGTTTCCGTGATTTTTGCTGCAGCAACAGGAATTGTTGGTGCATCAGTTACTATTTTGGGAATTATGGCTGCTAAGTCAATGAATAGATCAGGATATGATGTAAGGTTAGCAGCAGGAACTATAACTGCTGGAGGGACTTTAGGGATATTAATACCTCCAAGCATTATGCTTGTTGTCATGGGACCCATCATGGAAATTCCAGTAATCGATTTATTTGCGGCTGCTATAATCCCAGGAATTCTTCTTGCAAGTTTATACGCTGGTTACACCACAATTAGATGTATGATTAACCCAAAATTAGGCCCAGTTCTTCCAGAGGAAATGCGAGCTGCTAGCATGAAAGAAGTATGGGTTGAATTTTTCCTTGGATTAGTTCCCCCTGCAGCTTTAGTTTTTGCAGCTTTAGGAAGTATTTTATTTGGTTTTGCTACACCAACAGAAGCAGCAGGTTGTGGTGCAATGGGTGCTTTACTTCTTTCGATAGCTTATAGAAAGTTAACTCTTCCAAAATTACAAGATGCTTTAGTTAAAACTTTAGAGATTACAGCATTAATAATGGTTTTAGTTGCTGCTTCAAACTTTTTTGGAGCAGTTTTTGCAAGATTAGGTACTCCAACACTGTTAACAGAGTTTCTATTAGGTCTAGAAATGAATAAGTACTTAATCTTAGCCATGATAATGGTTATGATTTTTTTGTTAGGATGGCCACTGGAATGGGTGCCAATCGTTATGATTATAGTTCCAATCATTTTACCTTTAGTTGAGGCTTTAGGATTTAACTTAACTTGGTTTGCAATATTGGTTGCGGTTAATTTACAAACTGCATGGCTTTCCCCACCTGTAGCTCTTTCGGCTTATTTTTTAAAAGGAGTAGTGCCTGAGTGGGATTTAAAAGATATTTATTATGGCATGATGCAATTTATGGTTCTACAGGTAATTGGTTTAGTTTTAATTATTATTTTTCCCAAAATTGCCCTCTGGCTGCCAACTCTCTTATATGGACAGTAGAATTTATTAGTTTAAAATAAATCCAGTGAATCAGCCAAAAGTTAAATATTCTCTTTCAAATTGGGATCTTGTTACTGTAAATCCAAATTACAAAACTTGGAATTGGAAAGATCTTTTTTGCTTTTGGGGAGTAAATATACAGAGTGTAATTGGTTTTTCTTTGATTGCTTCTTTATATATAATCTATAGCCTTAATACTTTCGTTGTATTTTTTGGTACTATTTTAGGATCTTTTTTAGTTTATATTTTTTGTAATTTAATAGGAAAACCTTCTCAAAAATTTGGACTACCTTTTGGAGTTCTTTTAAGATCATCTTTAGGTATTAATGGTGCAAAGTTTTTTGGATTATTAAGAAGTTTAGTTGGAATTTTTCTTTTTGGTATTCAAACATATTTTTTATCAAAGTTAGTTGTATACCTTATTAGAATACTTATCTTTTCAATAGACAACACTTTGCTAGATCAAGAAATTTTCTTAACTTTTTTATTGGGATTAAATATAATTGATTGGATCTCAATTTTATTAGTAATCATTTTTCAAACAATGCTGTTTAGTATCGGTATTCAATATAATAAAAAAATAATTAATTATTCAGCAATAATAGTCTATGCAGGAATGATAATATTCTTCTTAACTGTCTTTTTGAGTGATGTTAAAACTACCACTCAAGCATTTTCTAATATTTTAAACTTTGAGAATTTTTTAAATCAAAATAATATTTTGCCATTAATAACTGTTGCAGGCACTATTTTTGCTTATTTTTCAATTGTGATTGTAAGTTTTGGAGATTTTACAAGATATGTAAATAATGAGGGAGACCTAACTAAAGGAAACTTAGGCTTAATTTTAAACTTAATAATTTTTTCATTTTTTTCTATTGCTATTGTTGTTGGGTCCGATGTTTTTTTGAATCAAAAATTCCAGGATTTGGATAGAATTTTTACAAATCCAACCGATATAATTGGTAAATTTGATAATCTCCAAATTACAATAGTAGTTCTATTCTTTATAATAATTGCTTCAGCATCAACTAATTTAGTAGCAAATTATATTCCTTCTCAATACTCACTTATTAATTTTCTTCCAAATAAACTAAATTTAAAAAGTGCAAGTTATATAATTTCCTTTTTAGGATTAATTGTTGGGATTTTTTGGCTAACTATTCTAAGTCAAATTGGAATTTTATCTTTTCTAGATACATTCAGTTGTTTTTTCGGGCCCTTATTTGGTGTTATTATTGCCGATTACTATTTAATAAAAAATCAAACTTTAAGTAATAAAGACCTGTATTCGATTGAAAATCAAAGTGCTTATTATTATTCAAAAGGTTGGCACATTAAAGGTACTTACTCAATAATATTAGGTTTTATTTTTTCTGCCTCAACTATATGGAATACTAATTTAATGTTTTTACAATCATATGCATGGATTATAGGTGCATTTATTTCTTGGTTATCGTATTATTTGCTAGCTAAAAAATAATCTATATGCATAAATTTGATTTTGAAAATCAAACAGCAGTTATAACTGGGGGGGCCCAAGGTTTTGGATTAGATATTGCTAAAAGATTTCTAGAATCTAGATGTAATGTCTTTATTTGGGATATAGATGAAAATATTCTAAAAAAAACAATAGATGAAATCAAAAATCCAAATTTAAATTATCATGTAGTTGATGTTTCAAAGTATGCTGAAGTCGAAAAATTTGTTGGCGAGATAACCAGTAAAAATAACATTGATATTTTAATTAACAATGCAGGAATTACGGGTCCAACGGACCCTCTTTGGAAGTATGATGTAGAAATGTGGAATAAAATAGTTCAAATTAATTTAATGGGCACATTTAATTGCTGCAGGGCAATTGTGCCAAATATGATTAAGAATAATTATGGTAGAATAGTTAATGTTGCATCAGTTGCAGGTAAGGACGGCAATGCAAATGCTAGTGCCTATAGTTCAGGAAAAGCGGGTGCTATTGGTCTCACTAAAGCATTAGGCAAGGAATTAGCAGACAAAGATATTGCTGTAAATGCTGTAACGCCAGCAGGAGCCAAAACTAGAATTTTAGATCAAATGAGCAAAGAACATGTTCAAAGAATGCTTTCCAAAGTTCCAAGAGGAAGATTCCTTGAGATACATGAGTTTACTTCACTAGTTTGTTGGCTTTCGTCACAAGAGAATACTTTTTCGACTGCTGCTGTTTTTGACATAAGTGGAGGAAGATCTACCTATTAAATTAATAATTTATAAATCTTACAGATTGTTGAATTAAAAAATAATTTATCTATAAGAAAGATATGTTAAAAATTTTCAATATTATTATTACTTCTATATTTTTATTTGGTTCTGCAGCTGCTGAGAACATAAGAATTTTTGAGTTCACTGAAAAAGAGCTTACAGAACTAGAAGTACGTAAAGTAAGAGGTGCAGACAATAGAACTAATTACTCTGTTGGCTCAAACGAGAATGGTAATTTTTTATCAGCTATTGCAGATAATGCTGCCTCAGGTCTTGGTAAAGAGATCAAAATCAACCTTAAGAAAACCCCCTATATTAATATTACATGGAAAATAGAGAAGGATTTAAAAGGAATTAAAGAGAATACCAAAAAAGGGCATGATTTTGCAGCTCGTGTTTTTGCAATTAAAAAAACTGGGGCTACACCTTTATCAAATAGAGCAATTAATTATATTTTTTCTAGCAATAATGAAGTAGGTGAAAATTGGCCTAGTCCTTACACTAAAAAATCAATAGACAATGTATTGGCTTCTACCAAAAACAATTTTAATGAATGGGTTACAGTAAAAGCAAATGTTAAAGAAGATTTTAAAAGATTTCATGATCTAGATGTTGATGAGCTTGATGGTCTAGCAATAATGGCTGATACAGATAATTCAAAAATGAAATCAATTTCTTATTTTCAAAATATTTATTTTTCAGAAAATTAAAAGTTCAAATATTTATTTAAATTTAAACTTAGAAAAGATAATAAAATAGCTACTATAACATCTGCTAATGGAATCGCATTTGTGAAGCCAAAGTTTCAAATAATTACACCAATTAACCATATTATATAAATTTTCATTGATGAACTCACAACATAGTTTCTATTTAATTGTAAAAATTTTTGATAATATATTAATATGACTAAAAAATTTAATCATAAGATTAAGGTTTATTATGAAGATACTGACGCGGGGGGTGTAGTATATTATGCAAATTATCTTAAATATCTTGAAAGGGCTAGAACAGAGGCTTTGATCAAAATTGGTCTAAGCAATCTTAAGATCAGAGACAATTTTAAAGCTTTAATAATAGTCAAATCGTGTAACATTGATTATAAAAAATCGGCTTATTTAGAAGACGAGCTAAATATAAAATCTTATATACTTTCTTTTACAAAGACATCATTTGTTATGAGCCAAACAATTGTTAAAAACAAGATAGTAATAGTTGAGGCCAAAATACACTTAGTTTTTGTAAATGAAAAAGCTAAGCCTATAAAAATTCCAAAATTGGTTGTAGACAAGTTTAAACCTTATAATTCTAACTTTTAATAGCAGACATTTTTTTTGCTTTGTTAAATAACTTAATCATCATTTTTTCTGAAATTAGTTTAGTGTTTACATTTCTTGGACTTGGATGATAGCTAGAAATTAAATTTATATTATTTGGCAATTGATAGATCTTACCATGTGCAAATTTTAATTTTTTTGAAAAGTTATAATTTTTTTTGTAAAATTTAATACAATTATCAAAAGCTACTTTACCAAGTGCTACAATTGTTTTTAAACTTCTTAAATTTGATAGCTCAGAACTAAAGTATTTTGAACAATTATTTAATTCCTCTTTATTTGGCTTATCTCCTGGTGGAACACACTTTAAAATATTAGTGATATAGGTAGATTTTAATTTTAGACCGTCTTTTAAATTTAGAGAATGTGGTTGATTAGATATATTTGTTTTATGTAAACATTTAAATAAAAAATCACTTGATTTGTCACCTGTGAAAGGTCTACCTGTTCTTGTCCCTCCATGTGCTGCAGGTGCCAAGCCTAAAATAAGTAGTTTTGAACTTGATTTACCAAATCCTGTAACAGGTTTACCCCAATAGGTATCATTAATATTTTGTTTTCTTTTTTCAGTAGAAATTTTCTTAATAAAATTGACTAATCTTGGACAATCATTGCAATTTATAATTGTTTTATTTAACTTTTTAAATTTAATATTCATTAATGAAATTTTTAAAAATTATTTTAATATTATTTATATCTTTAACCACGCTTGTTAAAGCAGATTCAAAAAAAAACATAATTGAAAACTTAAAAATAGGAGGGAATTTAATATTTATTAGACATGCTTATGCACCTGGTGGCGGAGATCCTGAAAATTTTAATATATATGATTGCTCAACTCAAAGAAATCTCAGCGAAAGTGGTAGAACACAGTCGAGAAAAATTGGTAATTTTTTTACAGAAAATAAGATTAAAATAGAAAATGTGTATACTAGTGAATGGTGTAGGTGCAAAGAAACTGCTTCTTTAGCTTTTAAAAATTTTAAAACAAAAAGTTTTTTGAACTCTTTTTTCAGTTCAAAATTTGCACAAAATAAAAATTCACAAATGAGAGATTTCCAAAAATTTTTATTAGATTGGGACGAAAAAACTAATTTAATTTTTGTAACTCATTATGTTGTAATTTCTGAGATATTAGATTACCCCTCCTCTTCAGGAGAAATAGTAATTTCAAATAAAAATTTTAAAATCATTGATACTTTAGAAATAGAGTATTAAGTTAATTTTATGTCCTCTAAAAGAGCAATGCGACAAGCACAAAAGCAAGCATTTGCAAAACATAGATCCAACATCACTAATAGTAGATTTAACTTAAAGAAAAAAAATACAATAAATAAAAAAAATAAAGATAAATTGAAAGATTAACTTTGTTGATCAAATTTCTCAATTTTTTTACAAGTTGATATTTTTGAAATACCCTCAATATCATTTAAAACTGACTTCATAAATATTTCTGGTTTTTCTTTGTAAAATAATATTTGAGTATAGAACTGAGGATATCCATGCTTTAGAGTAAAAATTTTGCCATTTTCTTCGTAAATATTTCTTACGTAGGTGTTTGATTTTTTAATACTAAGATCAGTTATTTTATATTTTTGATAAGTTTTTTCATTGTAAACATAATTTCTAGTCATAAGTGATTCATTAAGATTTAAGATGTATTCATTTTTCAAAAAAACATCTTCTTTATGATCACACTTACTTAATACAATTATTTCTGAATAAGACTCAGTGAAACTAAATATTAAAGTAGCAATTACAAAAAAAAATTTTTTTAAATTATTCTTTTTCATTTTTATCAGCAAAAAATAACGCAATTAAAAATATGATTGTCCATATAAAAACACCAATAGTTTTAATAAATGATGTCTCTGCAGCCCAGACCTCGAGAAAAAGAGCACCAATTATTATTCCGATAGCATAAATAATACTAATTAATTTAACTTTACTCATATAGATCTTTATTCTTTAATTTGATTTTTCTTAAATAAAGATACTCCATTATTTATCTTATATTCATAAGACTCATGGAAGCTTTCAAGTTGCCAGCCAGATAATCTTTTTTTAATCGCTTCTAGATTGTTTTTTTTTCCAATCATCAGACGTATCTTCTTTTTTCCATGTTTTCTTTTCTTCATTGCTTCTTCCACATCCATAACAATACCCCGTTGAAGGATCTGTTTTACAAATGCTTATGCAAGGTGAAATAATCATTATTTAAAAGTAATATAAAATTAATAAGATAAATAGATAATTTTTTAGCATTTGTCATTGGACAAATAGTTTCAATAATATATAAAACCTCGTAATTTGTGGGGCGATGGCGGAATTGGTAGACGCGTTGGTCTTAGGAACCAATATGGCAACATGTGAAGGTTCGAGTCCTTTTCGCCCTACCATTAAAATATTATGAAAGTCACAATAGAAAATAAAAAAGGTTTAAATAAAGATCTCAAAATTTTAATCGATAAAGAGACCATGAACTCTTATATGAACGAGAAATATGAAGAGATTAAAGGGACTGTAAACCTGAAAGGTTTTCGACCAGGAAAAGTCCCAAAAGAAGTTTTAAAAAGGCAATTTGGTAAAGCTGTATTTGGAGAAGTTTTAGATAAAGTTTTAAAAGATACTTCAACAAAAGCTCTAGAAGAAAATAAAATAAAACCAGCTGGTCAACCAAAATTAGATCTAAAAACTTATGGAGAAGATAAGGAGCTAGAATATGTATTATCAGTTACAGAATTACCTAAGGTTGATATTAAATCATTAGAAAATATAAAATTTGATCAATACGTAGTTAAGATAGATAATAGCGAAACTGATAAAAGAATTAAAGAAATAGCAAAAAACCAACCAAATTTTAAAGATACAAAACCTGAAACAAAAGCTAAAGAGGGTGATCTAGTTACTTTAGATTACAAAGCAACAGTAGATAATAAAGAATTTAAAGGGAATGAAGGAAAAAATACTCAATTAACTCTAGGAAAAGATTTATTTCTAAAAGGATTTGATAAGCAGTTAATTGGAGTAAAGAAAGATGATGAAAAAGTAGTTGAAGCTATATTGCCTGAGAATTTTCCAGAAAAAGAATTGGTAAATAAAAAAGCTAAGTTTAAGTGTAAAATTTTAAATGTAAAACAATCAGAGGAAGTTAAAATTGATGACAATTTTGCCAAAAATTTAGGCGCTAAAGATTTAAAGGATCTTAAAAGTTTAATTTCAAGACAAATTAATGATGAGTACAAAAACTCACTAGATCAATTATCAAAAAATCAAATTCTAAAAGAAATTGAAAAGATTAAAGTTGACGAACTTCCTGAAAATCTTGTCGATGAAGAAGTTAAGATTCTTTCACAAGGAATGCCAGATGAAGAAGCAAAAAAAAATAAGAAAACTTTTGAGGAAAAAGCTAAAAATCGAATTAAAACTGGTTTAATTCTAAATGAATTTGGAGAAAAAAATCAAATTAAAGTAAGTGAAGTTGAAATTCAGAATGAAGTTCAAAAACAACTCAGGATGATGCCAGGACAAGAAAAGATGGTAATGGATTTTTATCAAAAAAACCCATCTGCTGTAGCTAGCTTGAGAGGAACAGTATACGAGCAAAAAATTCTAAATTTAATTAAAGAAAAAGGCAAAGCGAATAAAAAAGAAATTTCAAAATCTGAAGCTGAAAAAATTTTAAAAGCAGCACATGACCATAATCATGATCAGGAAAAAAAAGATAATAAGCCAAAATCTGAGGTAAAAACTACTAAAGAAAAAAAACCATCAACAAAAACAGCAAAATCAAAGCCAGCTACTAAAAAAATAAAAAAAGTTAGCAAAAAGTAATCTCAAGTTGTATAAATGAGTTCGAATCAATTATGACAACAAAATTATCTGAGTATTTGAGTAACTTAGTTCCTATGGTTGTTGAACAATCCAGTAAGGGAGAGAGAGCATACGATATTTATTCAAGACTTTTAAAAGAGAGAATAATTTTTTTAACAGGTCAAATCAATGATAACGTAGCTTCATTAGTTACAGCTCAATTACTCTTTCTAGAAGCAGAAGATCCTAAAAAAGAAATTTATTTATATATCAATAGTCCTGGAGGTTTAGTAACAGCTGGACTAGGTATTTATGATACCATGCAATATGTAAAACCTGCTATCTCAACTTTATGTATAGGACAAGCTGCATCGATGGGATCATTTTTGCTATCAGCTGGAACTAAAGGAAAAAGATTCTCATTACCAAATTCAAGAATAATGGTTCACCAACCTTCAGCTGGTTTTCAAGGTCAAGCAACTGATATTGAGATACATGCTAATGAGGTTTTATCTTTGAAAAAAAGATTAAATGAAATTTATTCTAAACACACTGGAAAAAGTGTTGATGAAGTCAAATCTGCTCTTGAAAGAGATAATTTCATGACAGCCGATGTAGCAAAGTCCTTTGGTCTAATTGACGAAGTGGTAGAAAAAAGATCTTAATACACAATATATTGATTTATATAAATGCAAACTTGATTATTAGGAGTCATCTATAATAAAGTACTAAAATTGATTCGTTTTAGATTATGACAACAAATAATAAAAATATTCTTTACTGCTCTTTCTGTGGGAAGAGTCAACACGAAGTTAGGAAATTGATTGCTGGACCAACAGTGTTCATTTGCGATGAGTGTGTTGAGCTGTGTATGGACATCATTAAAGAAGAAAGCAAAGATACTTTTGTTAAACACCAAGATGGTCTTCCCTCACCAAAAGAAATTTGTACTGTTCTAGATGATTATGTAATCGGACAAGCACACGCAAAAAAAGTTTTATCTGTAGCAGTTCATAATCATTATAAAAGATTAAACTATGAGAGCAAGACAAGTAAAAGTGTTGAGCTATCTAAATCAAACATACTCTTAGTAGGCCCAACGGGTTGTGGTAAAACTTTATTGGCACAAACGCTAGCAAGAATTTTAGATGTTCCATTCACAATGGCAGATGCAACTACATTGACTGAAGCTGGTTATGTTGGTGAAGATGTTGAAAATATTATCTTGAAATTACTTCAAGCTTCTGATTACAATGTGGAAAAAGCTCAAAGAGGTATTGTCTATATTGATGAAGTAGATAAAATTAGTAGAAAATCAGAAAATCCTTCAATCACTAGAGATGTATCTGGCGAAGGTGTGCAACAAGCTTTATTAAAAATTATGGAGGGAACAGTTGCCAGTGTACCTCCTCAAGGTGGCAGAAAACATCCTCAACAAGAATTCTTACAAGTTGATACAACAAATATACTATTTATTTGTGGTGGGGCTTTTGCTGGTTTGGATAAAATTATTTCTCAAAGAGACAAAGGAACTTCAATTGGATTTGGTGCTGATGTAAAAAACACTCTGGACAAGAAAACTGGTGAATGGATGAAAGGACTTGAGCCAGAGGATTTATTAAAGTTTGGATTAATTCCAGAGTTTATTGGTAGATTACCAATGATTGCTACTCTTGAGGATCTAGATGAAGGATCTTTAATAAAGATATTACAAGAGCCAAAAAATTCTTTAACGAAACAATATCAAGAATTATTTAAATTAGATGGAGCTAAATTAATTTTTAAAGAAAACGCGCTGAAAGAGATAGCTCAAAAAGCAATTAAGAAAAAAACTGGCGCAAGAGGATTAAGATCAATTTTAGAAAATATTTTGTTAAAAACAATGTATGATTTACCAAGCCAAGACAATATTGATGAAGTAATTATTGATGCCAGTGCTGCAAAAGGTCAGTCTCAACCTATTTTGGTTCATTCAAAAGGAGACAGTAAATCTAAGTCAAATAAGACTACAGCGGCTTAATATCCTTAATAACAAGTAAAAATCTATTGCAAAATAAAATATAATATCCATATTAAGAGTATGGACGTTAAAATTTCACTACCGTTACTTCCTTTAAGAGATATTGTTGTCTTTCCAAGTATGGTGATTCCACTGTTTGTTGGAAGAGATAAATCAATTTCTGCATTGAATGAGGTTATGAAAAAGGATAAGAAAATTATCCTGGTCACTCAAAAAAATTCCGAAATCGACGATCCAACTAAAACTGATGTATTTATGTATGGATGTGAAGGTAACATTTTACAACTATTAAAACTACCAGATGGCACAGTTAAAGTCTTGGTAGAAGGGATAAAGAGAGTTAAAATTTTAGATTTTAAAGACAATGAAAAATTTATTACTTGCGAATATACATATTTCAATGATGTTATTTCAAACGATGAGAATTTATTTCCGTTGGCAGCTACAGCTTTAAGAAGATTAGAGAAATTAACATCAGTAAATAAAAAAATTTCTAATGAAACAATAAATACTATTAAGCAATTGAAAGACCCATCACAAATTGCAGATAATATAGCATCACATATTAGTGCTTCAATTTCTGAAAAACAGCAAATTTTTGAGACTAACGACGTTAAAAAAAGATTGAACGCCATAATTAAGATTATGGAAAATGAAACTAGCATAATAGGTGTAGAGAAAAGAATCAGAGGAAGAGTTAAAACTCAAATGGAGAAAACTCAACGTGAGTATTATTTAAATGAACAATTAAAAGCCATCCAGAAAGAACTTGGTGAAATTGAAGATGGTAAAGATGAAACCTCAAGTTTAAATAAAGAAATTATTAAGGCTAAGATGCCCAAAGAGGTAGAAAAAAAATGTCTTCAGGAATTAAAAAAATTAAAAAATATGAGCCCTATGTCAGCTGAAGCAACTGTAGTAAGAAATTATTTAGATTGGATGACAGAACTTCCGTGGCATAAAAAAAGTGAAGTTGATATTGATTTGGCAAAGGCACAAAATACTCTAGATAAGGACCATTTCGGCTTAGAAAAAATTAAAGAAAGAATTGTAGAGTTTCTTGCAGTCCAAAAAAGAATGGAAAAGATTAAAGGCCCAATTTTATGTTTAGTTGGACCACCAGGTGTTGGTAAAACTTCTTTAGGTAAGTCTATTGCTAAAGCTACAAATAGAGAGTTTGTAAGAATGTCAGTTGGAGGTATGAGAGATGAAGCGGAAATCAGAGGCCATAGACGAACTTATATAGGATCACTTCCTGGTAAAATCATTCAGATGATGAAAAAAGCAGGAACCAAAAATCCTTTAATTTTATTGGATGAAATCGATAAAATAGGAAATGATTATAGGGGAGATCCATCCTCTGCTTTATTGGAGGCTTTAGATCCAGAACAAAACACAACTTTTAATGACCATTATTTAGAGGTAGATTATGATTTATCAGATGTGATGTTTGTTACAACTGCAAACACATTAAATATACTTCCACCATTATTAGATAGAATGGAAGTTATTAGACTTGCAGGATATACAGAAGATGAAAAGATAAATATTGCTAATAAATATTTATTACCTAAACAAATTAAAGATAATGGTGTTAAAGAGAAAGAAATGAATTTAACCGATGATATCATTAAAGAAGTTATAAGAGGCTATACCAAAGAGTCTGGAGTTAGAAATTTAGAAAGAGAAATTTCAAAAATAGCGCGAAAAGTAGTTAAGAAAATAGTTGCTGGAGAAGAAAAGGAAGTTAATGTTAATAACAAAAATTTATCTGATTTTCTAGGCGTTGCAAAATTTAATTTTGGCGAATTAGAGGCTGATAATAAAGTTGGTATTGTTGTTGGTCTTGCTTGGACAGAGTATGGTGGAGAGATTCTAAAAATTGAGACAGTCACCATGTCAGGTAAAGGAAGAATGCAAATTACAGGTAAGCTTGGAGATGTAATGCAAGAGTCTGTAAAAGCTGCAAAATCTTTTGTAAGATCCAAATGTTTAGAATATGGAATTATTCCTCCTGTATTTGAAAAGAAAGATTTTCATATTCACGTTCCTGAAGGTGCCACACCTAAAGACGGTCCATCTGCTGGAGTTGGTATGGTTACATCTATTGTATCCTCAATTACAAATATCCCAGTTAGAAAAGATTTAGCAATGACAGGTGAAGTTACTTTGACAGGCCAAGTTTTACAAATTGGTGGATTAAAAGAAAAATTATTAGCAGCACACCGTGCAGGTATTAAAGAAGTTTTAATACCAAAAGAAAACGAAAAAGATCTTGTAGATATGCCAAAAAAAATAATGGATGATATTAAAATTACTCCTGTAGAACACGCTGATCAAGTAATCAAAATAGCATTAACAAAACAATTAAAACCTACTGAATGGGTTGAGGTTGATATTTCCAAAAAAGATGACAAATCTCAAGCTAGTATTCAGTAAGAACTAAACTTTTTTAAATGGAATTATTAATATTTTTTTTGGTGATTATATTTTTGGGTATTTATTTATTAAGACCCATTACTAAACAAGAAAAAGACAGTTTCGAAAATAAGACTAATTGGAGAGGTGGATTTTAATATTTTACTCCATTTTATAGTAATTAATAGATCTTGACGTTATTGATCTAAAAGATATAAATCACGTTACTTTTTGGTTATGGGCGGTTAGCTCAGTTGGTAGAGCATCTCGTTTACACCGAGGGGGTCATAGGTTCGAGTCCTATACTGCCCACCAAGAATCAAAAGTGGGGGTGTAGCTCAGTTGGTTAGAGCGATCGCCTGTCACGCGATAGGTCGAGGGTTCGAGTCCCTTCACTCCCGCCACTTTTTCATTGAATTCAAACTAATTGTCTAATACATTGAAATCGTTAGCTTTTTCAGCGTACCTTATATAAGTCATTGAAATTGTTAATTTTTTTTTTCATGAAAATGTGACGTATGAGCGCTTCAAGAACAAAAAAAAAGTGCTATATAGACCTCAATGTTATCTGATTTTTTACAAAACTACTTACCTATAATAATTTTTTTAGTCCTAGCATTAGGATTAAGTTGTGCTTTTGTGGTAATTAATTTTATTCTTTCACCCAAAAAACCTGATCCTGAAAAGCTTTCTGCATATGAATGTGGATTTGAACCATTTGAAGACTCAAGGATGGAGTTTGATGTAAGATTTTATTTGGTAGCAATATTATTTATTATTTTTGATTTAGAAATTGCTTTCCTTTTTCCGTGGGCAATTTCTCTTGGAAATATCGGTCTATTAGGTTTTACATCAATGATGATTTTTCTCTTCATACTTACAATTGGTTTTATTTATGAGTGGAAAAAAGGTGCTTTAGACTGGGAATAAAAATTTAATTACAATGCAAAACAAAATAGACCAGGTTCCTGAAGAATTTAAACAACTTGCGGACGATTTTAGCAAGAATGGATTTATTACAACTTCACTAGACAATTTAATAAATTGGTCAAGAGCAGGATCACTTCATTGGATGACATTTGGGTTAGCCTGTTGTGCTGTTGAAATGATGCAAACTTCGATGCCAAGATATGATCTTGAAAGATTTGGTGCTGCACCAAGAGCTTCCCCAAGACAATCAGATGTAATGATTGTTGCAGGTACTTTAACTAATAAAATGGCACCTGCTTTAAGAAAAGTATACGACCAAATGCCAGAACCAAGATACGTTATCTCAATGGGAAGTTGTGCAAATGGTGGTGGGTATTATCATTATTCATATTCTGTAGTAAGAGGCTGCGATAGAATAGTTCCAGTTGATGTTTATGTGCCAGGATGTCCTCCATCAGCAGAAGCATTACTTTATGGAATATTGCAACTTCAAAAAAAAATTAGAAACAAGGGTTCTATAACGAGATAGTTATGAAAAATTTAATTGATCTAGAAAAAAAAATTAACTCTGAATTAACAACTAAAATTAACAGAACAGAGATTAGACATAATCAGATTTATCTTGAAACAGACAAAGATGATCTTATTGATGTAATTTTATTTTTAAAAACGAACAATGACACAAAATTCAGACAACTTATTGATTTAACAGTTACTGATTATCCAGAAAAAAATCAAAGATTTGAGGTAGTATATTTATTTTTAAGCCATGAATTTAATCAAAGATTAATTTTAAAATATACAATTGCAGAAAATGAACTAATACCATCCATAACTAGTATCTTTCCAGGAGCCAACTGGATGGAAAGAGAAGTCTTTGACATGTATGGTGTTTCTTTTAAAGATCATCCAGATTTAAGAAGAATACTTACAGATTATGGGTTTGAAGGACATCCACTTAGAAAAGATTTTCCTTTAACAGGACACACAGAGGTTAGATATAGTGAAGACCAAAAAAAAGTAATAATAGAGCCAGTCAAACTTGAACAGAACTACAGAAATTTTGATTATGAAAGCCCATGGGCAGGAACCAGATACATTAAAGAAGAATTAGATAATAATGACAAAAAAAATTAAAAATCTTAATTTAAACTTTGGCCCTCAACACCCAGCTGCTCATGGTGTATTAAGATTAATTTTAGAATTAGATGGAGAAGTAGTTGAGAAAGCTGATCCCCATATTGGATTACTACACAGAGGCACGGAAAAGCTGATTGAAAATAAAACTTATATGCAAGCAGTTCCTTATTTTGACCGGCTAGATTATGTTGCCCCAATGAACCAAGAACATGCTTTTGCTTTAGCAACTGAAAAAATACTTGAAATAGATGTTCCAATTAGAGCTCAGTACATAAGAGTAATATTTTGTGAGATAGGAAGAATTTTAAGTCATATATTAAATGTCACAACTCAAGCTATGGACGTTGGTGCTCTAACTCCAACTCTATGGGGGTTTGAGGAAAGAGAAAAGTTAATGGGTTTTTACGAAAGAGTTTCTGGTTCAAGACTTCATGCAAATTATTTTAGAGCAGGCGGAGTTCATCAAGATTTACCCCAAGGCTTGGAAGAAGATATAAGTGAATTTTGTGAGACATTTCCAAAAATAATTAATGATCTAGAAAGTTTATTAACTGAGAACAGAATTTTTAAACAACGAAATGTAGATATAGGAATTGTTACCAAACAGGATGCTTTAGACTATTCCTTTTCAGGTGTGATGATTAGAGGATCAGGCGTTCCTTGGGATTTACGAAAATCTCAACCGTATGATTGTTATGAACAATTAGATTTTAAAATTCCAGTTGGGAAAAATGGAGATTGTTATGATAGGTACTTATGCAGAATAGAAGAAATGAAAGAAAGTGTGTCTATTATTAAACAGTGTCTTTCTAAAATGGAAAAAGGTCCCATAAAATCTTTAGATGGCAAGATAAGCCCACCCTCTAAAAAAGAGATTAAACAATCAATGGAAGCACTTATTCATCATTTTAAACTTTTCACAGAGGGTTATAGAGTTCCTAAAGATGAAATATATACAGCAGTAGAAGCTCCTAAAGGTGAATTTGGAGTTTATTTGATTTCAGATGGATCTAATAAACCTTACAAATGTAAAATAAGAGCTCCTGGATTTTCACATCTTCAATCAATGGACTATTTGATTAAAGGACATATGTTAGCTGATGTACCAGCAGTATTGGGATCGTTAGATATAGTTTTTGGTGAGGTAGATAGATGAGTTTAAGAAGACCTACAAAAAATCAACCTAAAACTTTTGAGTTCAGTTCTTCCTCGATGGATGAAGCAAACAAAATAGTTTTAAAATATCCTGAAGGTAAACAGCAAAGCGCTGTAATGGCTTTATTATATATTGCTCAAAAACAGAATGATAACTGGATACCATTGGCTGCTATGAAATATATCGCAAATTTTTTAGATATGCCTTACATAAAAGTTTACGAGGTAGCAACTTTTTATACTATGTACAATTTATCACCAGTGGGAAAGTATTTTGTACAGGTTTGTACTACTACTCCTTGCATGATTAGAGGAGCAAATAAATTAGTTGAAGCTTGTAAGGAAAAAATTTCAGATAAAGAAAATGAATTATCAAATGATAAAAGTTGTTCTTGGATGGAAGTGGAATGTTTAGGAGCATGTGTTAATGCTCCTATGATGCAAATTAATGATGATTATTATGAAGATTTAGATAAAGAAAAAACAGTAGAAATATTTGATAAAATTTTAAAGGGTGAAGAACCAAAACCAGGATCGTATCGAGGACGTTTAAATACAGAGCCTGAAAATAATAGAAAAACACTTATGGATGTAAAAAATGCTTAAAGATCAAGATAGAATTTTTAAAAATTTGTACAATGATATGGGAGCAGATGTTAAATCTGCTCAGACAAGAGGTGATTGGGTAAATACTTCTGAATTAATAGCAAAAGGAAGAGACTGGATTATTAATGAGGTAAAAGACTCACAACTCAGAGGAAGAGGTGGTGCTGGATTTCCCACAGGTTTAAAATGGTCTTTTGCGCCTAAAGAAGTCGGATCTAGACCTCATTATTTAGTAATTAATGCAGACGAGTCAGAACCAGGCACCTGTAAGGATAGAGATATCTTAAGATTCGAACCTCACAAATTGATCGAAGGATGTCTAATAGCTTCTTATGCAGTTCAAGCTCATGCTTGTTATATCTATATTAGAGGTGAGTACTTTATAGAGGGTCAAAAATTACAATCAGCTATTGATGAAGCATATGAAAAAAATTTAATTGGTAAAAATGCTGCTGGAACTGGATGGGATTTAGACATCTACATTCACTATGGAGCCGGTGCATATATTTGTGGAGAAGAAACAGCTTTACTTGAAAGTATAGAGGGTAAAAAAGGTCAACCTAGATTAAAACCTCCTTTTCCAGCATTGATTGGACTTTATGGATGCCCAACAATTATAAATAATGTTGAAACGATAGCTGTTGTTCCAACAATTCTTAGAAGAGGTGGAAAATGGTTTTCCTCGTTGGGTAGAGAAAAAAATACAGGTACAAAAATTTTTTGTATTTCAGGTAATGTGAATAATCCATGTAATGTTGAGGAAGAAATGAATATACCTTTAAAAGAATTAATTGAGGTTCATGCCGGAGGAGTTGTTGGTGGATGGGAAAATTTACAAGCAGTAATTCCTGGGGGTTCATCAATGCCACTAATACCAAAAGAAAAATGTGAGACATTAACTATGGACTTTGATTCATTAATGGCTGAAAAAAGTGGGTTAGGAACTGCTGGAATTGTAGTTATTAACAAGGATCAGGACATTATAAAATGTATGGCAAGGATAGCTAGATTTTATAAACACGAAAGTTGTGGCCAATGTACACCATGTAGAGAGGGCTCAGGATGGATGTGGAGAATGCTAGAGCGAATGGCAAAAGGGGAGGCTACTAAAGATGAAGTGGACATGCTTGGTGATGTAACAAACCAAATTGCTGGCCATACTATTTGTGCATTTGGTGAAGGATCGTCATGGCCTGTACAAGGATTGTTAAGACATTTTAAAAAAGAAATTGAGAAAAGAAATAACTTGGATCCTATTGTTCAGAAAAAAAATAATATTCCTTATTTAGTTGATCAACATTTATTAGATAAAAAAAATGCCTAAATTAAAAGTAAATGACATTGAAGTTGAGGTAGAGGAAGGGTTAACGGTTCTACAAGCATGTGAGAAAGCTGGAGTGGAAATTCCTAGATTTTGTTATCATGAAAAATTATCTATAGCAGGTAACTGTAGAATGTGTTTGGTTGAAATGGAAAAATCTCCAAAACCAATTGCTTCTTGTGCAATGCCAGCTGCAGATGGCATGAATATTAAAACCAACACTCCTTTTGTTGAAAAGGCTCGAAAAGGAGTAATGGAATTTTTGTTAGCGAACCATCCTTTAGATTGCCCAGTTTGTGACCAAGGTGGTGAGTGTGACCTTCAAGATCAGTCCATGTTTTATGGGGTAGATAAATCAAGATTTAAAGAGAACAAAAGAGCTGTACCAGAAAAACATATGGGACCATTAATTAAGACACAAATGACAAGATGTATACATTGTACTAGATGCGTAAGATTTGCGACTGAAGTTGCTGGAGTGTCTGAGTTAGGAGCAATTGGCAGAGGAGAGGATATGCAAATTACAACTTATTTGGAGCAGTCAATGCAATCAGAGTTGTCAGCAAATGTAATAGATCTCTGTCCAGTTGGTGCTTTAACTTCAAAACCTTATGTTTTTGAGGCAAGACCTTGGGAGCTAAAAAAAACCGAGACTGTCGATGTGATGGACGCTGTTGGATCAAATGTAAGAGTAGATACATATGATTGGGAAGTTAAAAGAGTTTTGCCAATAATTAATGAGGATATAAATGAAGAGTGGATTTCAGATAAAACAAGATACGCGTGCGATGGTTTGTTAAATCAGAGGCTAGATACACCTTTTATTAAATATAACGGTAAATTTGAGAAAGCATCATGGAGTGAGGTCTTTAAAATTATTAAGTCAAAATTTGAAAATTCATCAAATGATAAAGTTTGTGGTTTTGTTGGAGACTTAACCAACATGGAGACAGGTTTTATTTTTAAGGAGTTTTTCGATAGAACTTTAAACAATAATAACTATGACTCAAGATCAGATAACAGATTTCTAGATAACACTGAAAGACAGAATTATATATTTAATTCTTCTATAAATGGAATTGAAGATTCTGATTTAATATTTTTGATTGGAGCAAATCCTAGATATGAAGCTACAATTCTGAATGCTAGGATTAGAAAAGCCTTTTTAAATAATAATACAAAAGTAATTTCATTAAATGATCTTGGTGATCTAACTTATCCTTATGAAAATTTAGATGGTCAAACCCAATCAATAAAAACTATTTTTGAAGGTTCAAATAAAATATCTAATGAAATTATTAGTGCAAATAAGCCAATGATTATTATAGGTGAGTCTTTATTAAAGTTAAATTCAGCAGAATACCTATTTAATTTGATTAAAAATTTTTTGAAGAAAAATAATAAATTCTCAGAGAACTGGAACCCATTTAATATCTTATCATGTGATGCGGCGACAGTCGGTAATTTGGACCTAGGAATATTAAATAAGGAAACAAACTTACTGGAAAAATTAAAATCTAATAAATTCGAAATTATTTATTTAGTTGGACAAGATAATTTAGAATTTAATAAAAAAGATGAATTTGTAATTTATCAAGGGAGTCATGGAGATAAGGGAGCAGAAATTGCAGATATAATTTTACCAGGATCAGCTTATACAGAACAAGATGGTTATTTTACAAATCTAGAGGGAAAAATACAAAAAGCATATAAAGCATCTTACCCTCCAGGAGAATCCAAAGAAGACTGGCAAATCATAAATGAATTAGCTGAAGTCATGAATAATCGAAAATTATTTAATGATAAAGAGGAATTAGAAAGCAGTATGTTTAATTATCTAAAACTACAACAACAAAAACAAATAACTAAAAATAATGAACAAAAAATTTCAGATTTTCAAAATGAAAAATTAAATATTCAAATAAAAGATTATTATTTTTCCAACGTAATTGCTAGATCTTCAAAAACTATGATTGAGTGCAACAATTCGAAAATAAATATTAGATCAACAGGTACAGAGGGATAGATGGAATATTTAAGTATATTGTTTGATCAAATTTATAAAATTCTTTTTTTATTAGTTCCTGTGTTGGTATCAGTTGCCATGGTTGTTTGGCTTGATAGAAGAGTATGGGCTTTTGTTCAAAAGAGACAGGGTCCTAACGTGGTCGGACCATTCGGTCTTTTACAAACTATTGCTGATGCATTAAAATATATTTTTAAAGAAATCATTATCCCATCAAGTTCAAATAAAGTAATTTTTATTCTTGCACCAATAGTGACAATGACGCTAGCTTTAATTGCTTGGGCTGTAATTCCATTCAGCGCGACACAGGTTTTAGCTGATATAAATGTAGGAATTCTTTATTTATTTGCAGTTTCATCTCTTGGTGTTTATGGAATTATAATGGGAGGATGGGCTTCAAATTCTAAATATCCTTTCCTAGGAGCAATTAGATCTGCAGCTCAAATGGTATCTTATGAAGTATCTATTGGTGTAATAATCATAAATGTTCTGTTGTGTGTAGGTTCACTTAATTTAAATGATATTGTTATAGCTCAACAAAACTTATGGTTTGTTATTCCGTTATTCCCAATGTTTGTAATTTTTTTTATTTCTGCATTAGCTGAAACGAATAGGCCACCATTTGATCTTCCAGAAGCCGAAGCTGAATTAGTTGCCGGATATCAAACAGAATATTCTGGAATGATGTATGCAATGTTCTGGCTTGGTGAATATGCAAATATTCTTCTAATGTGTGCTATGGGTGCGATTTTATTTTTAGGTGGATGGTTATCACCACTAGAAATTTATCCTTTCACTTTAATTCCTGGACCTGTGTGGTTAATATTAAAGATATTGTTATTATTTTTTCTTTTTGCTTTAATTAAAGCAATTGTTCCAAGATACAGATATGACCAACTAATGAAATTAGGTTGGAAAGTATTCCTTCCGTTATCTTTAATATGGGTTGTGTTAACGGCAAGCTATTTATTTTATTTTAATCTTCTACCGGTAAATTAATTATGAAAATATCAAGATTTTTTAAAACCATATTTATGGCAGACTTTGCAAGTGGTCTATATATGGCTGTGAAGGAAATATTCAAATCAAAAAAAACAATAAATTATCCATTTGAAAAAGGCAAGATCAGTCCACGTTTTAGAGGAGAACATGCATTAAGAAGATATCCAAATGGTGAGGAGAGATGTATTGCATGTAAATTATGTGAGGCTGTATGTCCAGCTCAAGCGATAACGATTGAATCTACTGAAAGAGAAGATGGAAGTAGAAAAACAACTCGTTATGACATTGACATGATGAAATGTATTTATTGTGGTTTGTGTGAGGAGTCTTGTCCTGTAGATGCAATTGTTCAAGGTCCAAATTTTGAATTTTCAACTGAAACAAGAGAAGAACTTTATTACACAAAGGATAAACTTCTAGATAACGGTGACAGATGGGAAAATATTTTAGAGGCTAATATTAAAGCTGATAGTTCTCACAGATAAAAATGATCGCACACTCCATTTTCTTTTATACATTTTCAATCATAGCTATTGTCTCTGCAATAATGGTTACAGCCTCCAAGAATACAGTTCACTCTGTTTTTTTTTTAATCCTAGATTTCATAAGTATTTCATGTCTTTTTATTATGATTGGAGCAGAGTTTTTAGGGATGATTATGCTTATTGTTTATGTAGGAGCTGTAGCGGTTTTATTTTTGTTTGTTGTTATGATGTTAAATGTTGCTCAACAAAAAAATCAATGGTTTTCATCTGAAGAGAATTCAAAACATATTCCTGTAGGTTTGATAATAAGCACTCTTATATTTGTTGAGTTAATAATTGTTGTTGGTGGTTGGAAATATAAACCAGATTTGTTTGATATAAATAATTCTTTGGAATTAGCAAAAGTCAGCAATACTCATTCTTTAGGTCAAGTATTGTACACCGATTATATCCATGTTTTTCAAATCAGTGGAATGATTTTATTGGTTGCTATGATTGGAGCAATTGTTCTAACTTTTAGAAAAAGAGTGGGTGTAAAAACACAAAGCTATATAAAGCAAATTTCAAGAGAGAGATCTGATGGTGTTAGTGTATTAAACGTTGAGTCTAATAAAGGAGTTAAGATTGATGACTGAAATAGGTTTGGGACATTACTTAACATTAGGAGCAATTATATTTTCAATTGGAATTATTGGTATATTTTTAAACAGAAAAAATATTATCGTTATATTGATGAGTATCGAATTAATATTGTTAGCTGTTAATATTAATTTAGTTTCTTTTTCAATTTTTCTAGGAGACTTAACTGGTCAAGTTTTTACATTATTTATTTTAACAGTAGCTGCTGCGGAGGCAGCCATTGGACTAGCAATTATTGTAGTTTATTTTCGAAATTCAGGAACTATTAGAGTTGAGCATATTGATGAGCTGAAAGGATAAGAATGGAACTTTCAATCATATTTCTTCCACTAATTGCAGCAATAATATCTGGCTTCTTTGGAAAATATATTGGGGATAGAAATTCTGAAATAGTCACAAGTGCTTTGGTTTCAATTTCAGCCTTAATATCTATTTTTGTTTTATATCAAGTAATTGTAAATCAGTATGAAGAAAACATAGTAATTGCCACCTGGATCAACTCAGGGTCATTGGATGTAAATTGGTCTATGTTAATTGATCCCTTGTCGGCCGTAATGTTAGTTGTGGTTACCTCTGTATCTTCTTTGGTTCATATATATTCAATTGGATATATGTCACATGATCCTCATAAACCAAGATTTATGGCGTATTTATCTCTGTTTACATTTGCAATGTTAATGCTCGTAACCTCGGATAATTTTGTTCAATTATTTTTTGGTTGGGAGGGAGTAGGTCTATGTTCGTATTTCTTAATAGGTTTTTGGTTTAAAAAAGAAAGTGCTAATACTGCAGCGATAAAAGCATTTGTTGTAAACAGAGTTGGAGATTTTGGATTTGCTTTAGGAATATTTTTAATATTTTATTTATTTGGTACAGTAAATTATTCTGAAGTTTTTCAACAAATACCAGCAGTTGTTGATAAAAATTTACTGTTTTTAGGATTTGAAATTAAAGCAATAGATTTGGTTTGCTTACTTTTATTTATTGGAGCAATGGGTAAGTCAGCTCAAATTTTATTGCATACCTGGTTGCCAGACGCAATGGAAGGTCCAACTCCAGTATCTGCATTAATACATGCAGCTACTATGGTAACAGCAGGAGTTTTTTTAGTAGTAAGATGTTCTCCTATATATGAGTACTCACCCTTAATACTAAATTTTATAACTATTATTGGCATGACAACAGCCTTCTTTGCAGCAACAGTAGCTTTAGTACAAACTGACATAAAAAAAATTATTGCATATTCCACTTGTAGCCAATTAGGATACATGTTTTTTGCTGCTGGGGTCGGCGCTTACAATGTTGCGATGTTCCATTTGTTTACTCATGCTTTTTTTAAAGCCTTACTATTCTTAGGTTCTGGCTCTGTTATTCATGCTTTTAAAGACGAGCAAGATATTAACAAAATGGGAGGAGTATGGAAAAAATTACCATATACTTATGCATTAATGATCATTGGAACACTAGCATTGACTGGTTTTCCTTTCTTATCAGGTTTTTACTCAAAAGATGCAATTATAGAATTTGCTTACCTTAAAGGTAATACTACAGGTTATTATGCAGCTGGTATAGGAATACTAACGGCACTTTTAACGTCAATATATTCTTGGAGATTAATATTTAAGACTTTCCATGGAGAATATAACAACAAAGAGATTAAAATAGAGGAAACTCACGAATCTCCGATAGTAATGCTTATTCCATTATTTATTCTATCAATAGGTGCAATTTTTGCTGGGGTTTTATTTAAAGGACTTTTTATTGGTAGTGGTGGTGAAAATTATTTTTGGGCAGAGTCTATAAAGTTTTTAGAACCCTTAAGCACTGATCATCCACCTACATGGTTTTTACTTTTAACACCTTGTTTAGTAACAATATCAATTCCTATTGCTTATTATCTATTTATTAAAAATAAAGAAATTCCAAATGGAGTAGTATCACTCAATAAACCTTTATATAATTTTTTAGTTAAAAAATGGTACTTTGATGAATTGTATGAAGTTTTGTTCATTAAACCTTCAAAGCGTTTAGGTTTATTTTTGTGGAAATTTTTTGATGGCACAATAATTGATGGTTTTGGCCCAGATGGAATTTCATCTTTTATAAAAAAATGCTCGATTAAAGCAAATAAATTTCAAAGTGGATTTATTTATCAGTATGCATTTGTGATGCTTGTAGGTTTTTCTGCCTTTTTAACTTTTTTAATTGTAAGATAATGAACTTTCCTATTTTATCATCTCTAATTTTATTACCAATAATTGGAGCTCTATTTTTATTTTTTACAAGAAATAAAGATGGAAATAATTTAACAGCAAAATATGTTGCTTTATTTACCACAATTGTAAATTTTTTAATTTCAATTTATTTGTGGATATCTTTTGATCAAACAACTTCTTCTTTTCAATTTGTTGAGGAAAGAATTTGGATAAAAGATTTTATTAATTACAAAGTTGGAGTAGATGGAATTTCAATTTTATTTATTTTACTAACAACTTTTATAACACCTCTCTGTATTGTTTCTGTAAATAACACAGTCAAAAATAGATTAAGAGATTTCTTAATTGCAATATTAATTATGGAAAGTTTCATGATTGGAGTTTTCTGTGCTCTTGATTTAGTTGTTTTCTATTTATTCTTTGAAGCTGGATTAATTCCAATGTTTTTAATAATAGGCATTTGGGGAGGCCCAAAAAGAGTTTATTCAGCATTTAAATTTTTTTTATACACTTTGCTAGGATCTGTTTTGATGTTAGTTGCTATAATATCTATTTACTGGATATCAGGTACTACAGATGTAATTGCACTTTACGAACTAGGTATTGATGCAAAATACCAAAATCTATTATGGCTTGCATTCTTTAGTTCTTTTGCTGTGAAAACACCTATGTGGCCAGTTCATACATGGCTTCCAGATGCACATGTTGAGGCACCTACAGCTGGATCAGTTCTTTTAGCTGCAATATTACTTAAGATGGCTGGTTATGGTTTCATTAGATTTTCTCTAGGACTGTTTCCAGTGGCATCAGAAGTTTTTACACCATTAGTTTATACTTTAAGTGTGATAGCAATTATTTTCACATCTTTCATTGCCTTAATGCAAGAAGATATGAAAAAACTAATTGCTTATTCATCAGTTGCACACATGGGTTTTGTTACCCTTGGAATTTTTACCCTGCAACAACAAGGTATAGAAGGAAGTATTCTTCAAATGTTGAGTCACGGACTAGTTTCTGCAGCATTATTCTTATGTGTTGGTGTTGTATATGATAGAATGCACTCAAGACTAATTAAATCATATGGAGGTATAGTTACAATCATACCAAAGTACTCCATTTTATTTATGTTATTTACATTAGCTGCTTTAGGATTACCTGGTACTTTTGGTTTTGTAGGTGAATTTTTAATATTAATGGGAGCTTTTAAAGATAATTTTTTGGTAGCAGTTATTGCAAGTTTTGGAGTAATTTTAGGAGCTGCTTATATGTTGTGGCTTTATAAAAGAGTAGTTTTTGGAAAATTAGTTAACGAGGATCTAAAACAAATGGTAGATTTAAATAGATCTGAGTATTTAATATTAACATGCTTAGCAGTCCCAACACTATTTTTTGGATTTTATCCCGAGCCACTATTTAACACTATAGAAGTTTCAGTATCAGATTTAATAAATTTGCATAATTTAAATATAGCAAGCAAGTAGTATGAATAATCTTAATTTAATTTTACCTGAAATATTTATTTCTTTATCAGTAATGTTTTTATTGATTTTAGGAGTTTTTAAAAAGAATAGTTCACAATTAACTTTTAATCTATCATTAGTCACAATTTTGGTTGCAATAATTCTTACTGTTAACGAAACTTTTTCAGTTAACAGGATTATGTTATTTAACGATAGTGTTGTTATTGACCGTATGGCTACACTAATGAAAATAATCACTCTTATTGGCGGTTTTTTGGTTTTAGGTATTTCATCAAATTACCTAAAAACATTTAAAATATTTAAAATTGAATATCCTATTTTGATATTGAGTTCTGTATTAGGAATGATGATTATGATTAGTTCTAATGATCTGATGGTTTTTTATATGGGACTAGAATTACAATCTCTAGCTCTTTATGTTCTAGCAACTTTTAATAGAGACCAATCAAAGTCATCTGAAGCAGGATTAAAATATTTTGTTCTAAGTGCACTGTCATCTGGTTTATTGTTATACGGTTGTTCATTAATTTATGGTTTTTCTGGATCAACAAATTTTGATGTTATAGCAAATCAACTTACATCAAATGAATATGCTTTAACTTTTGGTATTGTTTTCATATTAGTTGGTTTAGCATTTAAAATTTCTGCAGTTCCTTTTCATATGTGGGCACCAGATGTTTATGAGGGTTCCCCAACAACAGTAACTCTCTTCTTTACAATGGTACCTAAAATTGCAGCACTTACAGTATTCATAAGATTTCTATATGTTCCATTTTTAAATCTAATAGATCAATGGCAGATGATTATTGTCTTTTTATCTATAGCTTCTATGATTTTTGGTGCAATTGCAGCAATAGGTCAGACTAATATTAAAAGACTTGTAGCTTATAGCTCTATTGGACACATTGGATATACTTTAGCAGGTTTAGCTACTGGCTCTAATGACGGAATTCAAAGTTCAATAATATACATTTCTATTTATGTGGTAATGAATTTAGCTCTATTTTCATGTTTATTGATGTTAAAAAGAAATGACCAATATTATGAGGATATAGATGATCTTTCGGGCCTTTCAAAAAACCACCCACTATTATCATTATCTTTATTAATAATACTATTTTCACTTGCTGGGATACCACCCTTGGCCGGTTTCTTTGCAAAATTCTACGTATTTAAAGCGGTAATTGAACAATCAATGTACTTCTTAGCAATAGTTGGATTACTATCAACTGTAATTGCAGCATTTTATTATTTGAGAATTATTAAAATAATTTATTTCGACAAAGAAAAAGAAAAATATGACTCAGATCATGGATTATGGTTAAAATTTTCACTTACTTTTTCAACAATATTAATTCTTTTATACTTCATATTTCCAAGTCAATTAATTGAGGTAGTTTCAAGAATTTCTATTATTTAATGAAATTTAAAAAATTCAAATTTAAAAAAGTTAAAAGTACTAACAATACTGCTATCAGAATTATTAAAAAAACAAATTGCAAATATGGAATGGTAATTTCAGAGTCCCAAACAAATGGCAAAGGACAATATGGTAGAAAGTGGATTTCATACAAAGGAAATTTGTTTGTAACTTTTTTTCATGAATTAAATAAAATTAAATTATCAATTGCAACAATTACAAAATTAAATTGTTTATTGATAAAAAAATTAATATCAAAATATATTAATAAAAAAATTTTTTATAAAAAACCAAATGACCTTTTGATTGAAAAGAAAAAAATATGCGGCATCTTACAAGAAATAATTTTTATAAAGAATAAAAAGTACCTCATAACAGGAATAGGTATAAATATAAACAAAAGCCCTTATATTAAAAATTGTCCAACCACTAATTTAAACGAGTTAACCAATAAGCATATGAAAATTAAAGAAATAGAAAAATCATTGAAGCAAATTTTTGAAAAAAATTTATTAAAAATGTATAATCTTGAGGTTAATAATTAATGTATATTTTAGGTGATATTGGAAATACTGAAACCAAAATTTGGTTAGTTTCAAAAAAAAATAAAATTATAAAAAAAATAAACTTTTCATCAAAAGAAATAACAAATAATAAATTATCGAAAATATTTAATAAAAGTAATTTTAAATTTAAATATTTAGAAAAAATTCTTTTCTGTAGTGTTGTGCCACAAACTTTTAATTTAATAAAAAAGTTTCTATCTAAGAAAACCATTAGAAAATGTTATGAAGTGAAAAATTTAAATTTAAAATCTTTAATTAAAGTTAAAGTTGACTACAAACAAGTAGGTTCGGATAGAATAACTAATGCGATTAGCTTAATGAATGGTAAAAATAATTTTATTATTTTAGATTTTGGTACTGCTACAACATTTGATGTTTTAGTTAAAAAAATTTACTATGGGGGTATTATTGCGCCTGGTATTAAATTATCTCTAAATTCTTTATCAGATAGAGCAACATTGATTCCGAAGATTAACTTAAAAAAAATAACCAAAGTTATTGGAAATAATACAATCTCAGCTGTGAGATCAGGTTTTTTCTGGGGATATGCAGGTTTAATTGACAATATTATTAATTTAATTAAGAAAGAAACTGGAAAAACTTTTAAAGTAGTTATAACTGGAGGTTTTTCAGGTTTATTTAAAAACTCAATAAAAACGAAAGTTAGTCAAAATCAAGATATTACAATTAAAGGTCTTATTAAAATTTCAAGGTTAATTAAATAATATGAAAGATGAACTACTATTTTGTCCATTAGGTGGATCTGGTGAAATCGGAATGAATATGAATTTGTTTGGTTACGGTCAACCAAGCAATCATAAATGGATAATGGTTGATATAGGTGTTACTTTTGCAGATGACACCATTCCAGGTGTTGATTTAATTTATCCTGATCCAGGATTTATAGTTGAGAGAAAAGATAATTTGCTTGGTATTGTGCTTACTCATGCCCATGAAGACCATATTGGAGCAATTGCTCACTTATGGCCTAAATTAAAATGTAAAATTTTTGCAACGCCTTTTACAGCAGTTTTAATTAGAGAAAAATTTAAGGAAAAGCAAATTGACATTACAAATGATTTGCAGATTGTAGAGTTAAATGGATCTGTGCAATTAGAACCATTTCAAATTGAATACATAACGTTAACACACTCAATTTTAGAACCAAATGGTCTTAGAATTAAAACGCCAGCCGGAATTATTTTACATACAGGAGACTGGAAGGTAGATCCCAGTCCACTAATTGGTGACAATATAAACGACAAAAGATTAAAAGAAATTGGAAACGAAGGTGTGCTTGCAATGATATGTGACTCAACAAATGTTTTTAGTGCTGGCAGATCAGGGTCTGAGTTAGATGTTAGAAAAAGTATGTTAAACATAATGTCACGCTTAAAAAAGAGAATTATTATTACGTCCTTTGCGTCTAACGTAGCAAGAATGGAAACAGCTTTTTATTGTGCTGAACAAACAGGACGACAAATTTCTCTTGTAGGAAGATCAATGCACCGGATTTATAAAGCAGCTCGACAATGTGGATATTTAAAAAATACTATTGAACCTATTGACCCTCGTGAGGCTAAAAATTTTTCAAGAGAAAAAATAGTTTATTTATGCACTGGAAGCCAAGGTGAACCTATGGGGGCAATGATGAGAATTTCTAGCTATGTTCATCCAGATGTTTATATTGAAAATGGAGATGCTGTCATATTTTCATCTAAAATTATACCTGGAAATGAAAAGAAACTTTATAAGCTTCACAATCAACTAGTTAAAGATGGTATAGAAGTAATATCAGAAGAGACTGAATTCGTTCATGTTTCAGGACATCCTAATAGAGAAGATCTTAAAGATATGTATCAGTGGGTAAAACCTAAATGTGTTATACCAGTGCATGGTGAGCATAGACATATGATTGAGCATATTAATTTTGCAAAAGAAATGCATGTCCCACACCCTGTACAAGTGGAAAATGGTGATATTGTTAAGCTTTTTCCAGGCGATAAGCCCGAAGTTTACGACAAGGCGCCAACTGGCAGGTTATATCTTGATGGAAATGTAAGTGTTGATCCTGACTCACAGTCAATTAAAGATAGAAAAAATCTTAGTGCTAACGGCTATCTAGAGGTTACGCTGATGATTACGCCAAAGGGCAATATTCACAGTAATCCTGTTTTATCTTTTCGAGGTTTACCTGTAGATGATAGGGATGAATTTGTTTACGGTTTAGAAGAAGAGATTGAAAAAACTTCAAGGTCTTTTAGAATTGGAAGTAGACAACAAGAGCACAATCTTATTGATGCGCTAAAAATTACTTGTAGAAAATTTTCAAAAGAAAAAACTGGAAAAAAACCATTCACGAATATTAACTTAGTTCGGATTTAATGAGTGCAACGGGATTAGCTATAATTTATGTAATAATCTGGTGGATAATTTTTTTTGCAATCTTACCAATAGATGTAAATAGATCAAAAACTGTTAAAATTGATGGAGAAGATCCTGGATCTCCAGAAAATCCTAAAATGATTAAAAAATTCCTCTATTGTACCGGAATAACTACTATTATTTTTATAATAATTTACTTATTAATTAAATTTGAATATTTAAATTTAAGAAATATGATCACTTAAGATGTTATTATCTAAATTATTTATCCCTATTTTAAAAAATAATCCCTCTGAAGCTAAAATTAAGTCTCATCAATTAATGTTGAGAGTAGGAATGATTAAACAAGCTTCAGCAGGAATTTATTCATGGCTGCCTTTAGGGTTCAAAGTAATGAAAAAAATTGAGGAGATAGTGAGACAAGAACAAAATAAAATTGGTGCGCAAGAAATCTTAATGCCTACAATTCAATCAAGTGAAATTTGGAAAGAAAGTGGTAGGTATGAAGATTATGGTGAAGAAATGCTTAGAATAAAGGATCGTCAGAAACGTGAGATGCTTTATGGACCAACAAATGAGGAACAAGTAACAGAAATTTTTAGATCTTCTTTAAAATCATATAAATCACTTCCACAACTTCTTTATCATATTCAGTGGAAATTTAGAGACGAAATTAGACCAAGATTTGGAATAATGAGAGGTAGAGAATTTTATATGAAAGATGCTTACTCTTTTGATGTTTCTGATGAAGAGGCATTCTATTCTTATAATAAATTTTTTTTATCTTACCTAAGAACTTTTAAAAGACTGTCTTTGACTGCCATTCCAATGGCAGCAGACACAGGTCCAATCGGAGGAAATTTATCTCATGAATTTATTATTTTAGCTGATACAGGTGAAAGTAAAATTTTTACTGACAAAAGAATTTTTGACTTAAATAGTAATGAGACAGAATTAGAAAAAAATTCCTTACAACAAATGAGAAAAAAATATGAGCAATATTATTCAGTAACTGATGAAAAATTCAATAAGGAGGAATTTGAAAAAGTCGTATCTGAAGAAAATAGATTGATCACAAAAGGTATTGAAGTAGGACATATTTTTTATTTTGGTGATAAATATTCAAAAGCAATGAGCGCTTCAATTGATTTACCTGGAGGCAAGAAAGACTTTGTTAAAATGGGCTCATATGGAATTGGTGTATCAAGGTTAGTAGGTGCCATTATAGAGGCTAAATATGATGACAAAAATGAAATCATGAAATGGCCACTGTCTGTTGCTCCTTATGATATTGCTTTGGTACCTATGATAAATAAAAATGACACATTAGCTCTAGAAAAAGCAATGAATATTAGTAAAGAATTAATAAAAAATAATATGGACGTTTTAATCGACGATACTGAAGAAAATTTTTCGTCAAAAATAAAAAAAATGAATTTAATTGGTGCTCCTTATCAAATAATAATTGGTAAAAAATCAGAGGGTGATTTACTAGAGTTTAAAGAAATAGGAAAAGAAACGCAAAACCTATCTTTAATCAATATTATAGAATTTATAAAAAAACAAAAAAATACAAATTGATTTCTAATTTAGAAAAAGAAATTACTCTAAGGTTTTTAAAAGCTCGTAAAAATGATGGGTTTTTAAATGTCATATCTATTTTCTCATTCATCGGCATTAGTCTTGGTGTTGCCGTTCTTATAATTGTTATGTCTGTAATGAACGGATTTAGAACTGAGCTAATCAATAAAATTGTTGGATTTAATTCCCATTTAACTATTAAGTCTTATGATCAAATAATTGATAAAAGTAAAATAGATAGCAGTTCATTAAAATCTATTTCTGAAAATGCATTATTTAGTAATTCTGGAGAGGCTATAATTTTAAAAAATGAGACCTCAAAAGGAATTGTATTAAGAGGTTACTTAAGAGATGACTTTTCTAAATTAGAGATTATTAAAAATAGAAATTTTGAAGGAAATAAACTTAATTTAGATAAAAATTCTATCTCAATTGGAAATGAACTTAGTTTTTCTTTAAATCTTAAAATTGGAGATGAGATAACAATTTTATCACCAAGCGGTGTTCAAACTATAATTGGAAGCATGCCAAAACAAAAAACCTTTATAGTTACATCCATATTTAATAGTGGTTTAGCAGAATTTGATAATAATATTGCATTGATTAATTTGTCCACACTAGAAGATTTTTTTGGTTTCCAGCGAGAACAAAGAAACTTAGAAATTTATTTAAAAAATCCTAATAATATAGAAAAACAAAAATTTCAATTTCAAAAAATTTATAATCAACAATTTGTTTATAGCTGGGCAGACATGAATAGCTCCCTCTTTTCAGCTTTAAAAGTAGAACGAAATGTTATGTTTATAATTTTATCTTTAATTATTATTGTCGCAGCATTTAATATTATATCAGGTTTAACAATATTAGTAAAAAATAAAACTAAAGATATCGCTATATTAAAATCTATTGGTGTACTAAATAAATCAATAGTCAAAATTTTCTTTTTGATTGGTTTAATTATAGGTACCTCAGCAACAGTTTTTGGAATATTTTTAGGGATAACTTTTTCACTATATGTTGAAAATTTAAGACAATTTTTAAGCTCCACATTTAACATTAGCTTATTTCCAGAAGAAATTTATTTCTTAAGCAAAATGCCTTCAGAAATAAATCTAAATTCAATCTTAATAATATCAATCTGTTCGTTATTCATAACTATAGTTGTTTCAATATTTCCTGCTTTGAAAGCTGCAAAACTTGATCCGATAAAAGCCTTAAAATATGAGTAAATTTTTAGAATTAAAGAATATTTCAAAAACTTTTGAGATCAGTAAAAAGCTAAAAGTTATAAAAAATTTATCATATAATTTTAAAAAAGGTAAAATTTACTCTCTAATGGGTCCTTCAGGTTCTGGTAAGTCTACTTTATTAAATATTATCTCGTTAATAGACAAACCTTCAAATGGTTTAATTAAATTTAATAAGCATAGAATTAATTATGACGAAAAAGAGCAAAACGATCAATTTAGAGCAAAAAAAATTGGAATTGTTTATCAACAAAATAATTTATTGCCTGATTTTACATCACTCGAAAATATTTATTTAGCAAATTTGTCAATTAACAACAATAAAGATCTAGCAATTTATAAAGCAAAACAGTTGTTAAAGAAAATAGGTTTATCCAGTAGAGCCGATCATTATCCCTCTCAATTATCTGGTGGAGAACTTCAAAGAATAGCAATTGCAAGAGCAATAATTAATGATCCAGAGATAATCTTGGCAGATGAGCCAACTGGTAGCTTAGACATGAAAACTGCAAAAATAATATTTAATTTATTAAAAAATCAAAAGAGATCTGACAGATTAATTATATTTGCAACTCATAATAGATTTTTTGGAAATAAGGCAGATTGCCTATTGGAGATAGTAGATGGTAATATAAAGTCATCTAATGGCTGAGTCTTTATCACAAAACTTTAATCATCTTAAAATTCATACCCAATACTCTATATGTGAAGGTGCTATTAAAATTGATGATCTTCAAGAATACTCAAAAAGTAATAAAATAAAATCGTTAGGTCTTTGTGATACACTAAATCTTTGCGGAGCACTGGAATTTGCTGAGAAAATATCAAAATCAGGAACTCAACCTATTATTGGAACACAAATTAACTTTAAAATTCATGACACAATTGGGTTATTACCTCTTTATGCGCTTAATGAAAAAGGTTATAAAAATATTATCGATCTGTCATCAATATCCTATTTGAAAAATGATGAATTCTCCGATCCACATGTAACATTTGAAAACTTATTAAATAATTCTGAGGGTATTGCATTGTTTTCAGGAACTGTATTTGGATTGTTTGGTAAATTATTTGATAAGGGCAAATTTACTGAAATACATGATTTATATAATACAATTAAATTAAATTTTGGGAATCGTTTTTATATTGAAATCCAAAGGCATAAAGACCTAAACGAAAATAGTTTTGAAAAATTTAATTTAAAAAAATCTTCAGATTTAGAGATACCGATAATTGCAACTAATGAGGTATATTATTTAAACAAAGATATGCACGAAGCACACGATGCATTGATTTGTATTGGTAACAAAACTTATGTTAATGAAAAAAATAGGTTAAAGTTAACTGATCAACATTATTTCAAAAATAATTCTGAAATGTCTGAATTATTTGCAGATTTACCAGAAGCATTAGAAAATAATTATAATTTCCCTTTAAGATGTAATTTTAGGCCCTTATTTTCAAACCCAATTTTACCAAACATAAGTAAAGATAAAGGCGGTGATGCTGATAATATTTTAAGAAAAGATTCTTTAGATGGTCTAAAAATAAAATTTGAGAAGGTATTCAAAATTCGAGCTAGCGATATTGAGTCTAGCGAAACCTATCAAGAATATAAAAAAAGGCTAGAGCATGAGCTTTCTATAATTATTGAAATGAAGTATGCTAGTTATTTTTTAATTGTATCAGACTATATTAAGTGGGCCAAAAACAACGACATACCGGTTGGCCCTGGAAGAGGTTCAGGTGCAGGATCTTTAGTTGCTTGGTGTTTATCTATAACAGATGTAGATCCAATAAAATTTAATTTAATATTTGAAAGATTTTTAAATCCAGATCGAATATCTATGCCTGACTTTGATATTGATTTTTGCGAGGATAAAAGAGATCAGGTTTTTGAGTATCTAACAAAAAAGTATAAAGATAGTGTTGCTCATATAATTACCTTTGGAAAATTAAAAGCTAGAATGGTTATTCGTGATGTGGGAAGAGTTTTAGGATTATCTTATGGGTTTGTAGATAGCATTTCTAAAATGATACCTTTTGATCCGTCAAGACCTCAAAATTTAACACAATGTATTGCTGGCGAACCTAGACTGCAAAAATTAATTAACGAAGATCCCAAAGTTAAAAAATTAACTGACTTATCACTACAACTGGAAGGTCTAAATAGAAATGTAGCAACTCACGCGGCTGGCGTGGTTATTGCCGACAGAAAATTAACCGAAGTAGTCCCTCTATACAAAGACAGTTCGTCAGATCTATTATTACCTTCTACTCAATTTGATATGTATTCAGCTGAAAATGCAGGATTAATAAAATTTGATTTTCTTGGTTTAAAAACCCTAACCGTAATTAACAACACCCAAAAGCTAATTAAAAAGATTGATAAAAATTTTGACATAGAAACTATTAATTTTGAGGATCAAGAGGTTTTTGATTTATTATCAAATGGTAAAACGGTTGGACTATTCCAGATTGAAAGTACTGGAATGAGAGAGGCTTTAATACAAATGAAACCAAATCACATAGAAGATATTATTGCACTTGTAGCTTTATATCGACCAGGACCAATGAGTAATATACCTACTTATAATGATTGTAAGCATGGGAAGCAAAAACCAGATTATTTACATCCCCTATTAGAAGACATTTTAAAACCAACATATGGTGTAATTATTTACCAAGAGCAAGTAATGCAAATAGCACAAAAGTTGTCAGGTTTTACTGCTGGTCAAGCAGATTTGCTAAGAAGAGCAATGGGTAAAAAGAAAAGAGCTGAACTTGAAAAACAAAAGCAAGGTTTTATTGAGGGTGCAATAAAAAATGGTATAGCTAAAGATGTAGCGGCTGGAATATTTTTAAAAATTGAACCTTTTGCAGAATATGGATTTAACAAGAGTCATGCAGCCGCATATGCAATAATTTCTTATCAAACTGCCTTTTTGAAGACTTATTATCCAAAAGAATTTATTGCTGCATCGATGACGATGGATATTTCTAATCAGAACAAACTAAGTGAATTTTATGAAGAATTAAATAGATTGAATGTAGAAGTTGTTCGACCAGATATAAACGAGTGCTTTGCAGATTTTAAGACTAAAGATGGAAAGTTTTATTATGCTTTGGGAGGAATTAAGGCTGTAGGGTACGAGGCAATATCAAATATTATCAAAGAAAGAATTGCTAATGGGAAATTTTTATCAATAAACGATTTTATAAATAGAGTGAACCCAAAAGACATTAATAAACTTCAACTAGAGGGATTAGTAAAAGCAGGTGCATTTGATAATTTAAATTCTAACAGGCATGCTATATTTGATTCAATACCCAATATTATAACCAAAAATAAGAACATCTTTGATAATAAATCTGCAAATCAAATAGATTTGTTTTCTGAGGATGAAAATAGTCAAGACAATATTATAAATAAAATCGATGACTGGAAATTTGAGGAAAGACTCGCAAAAGAATTTGAAGCAGTTGGTTTTTTTATTTCTGATCACCCATTAAATCAATTTACTGAAATATTTAATGACTATAAAATAAATGAATATAGTAAATTTATCTTAAATGATGAGATTAAAAGTACAAATATAGCTGCCACTTTATTAAAATTACAAGAGAGAAAAACAGCTAAAGGAAATTCTTATGCTGTTTTGAAATTAACAGATTTATCAAGTGTGTTTGAACTTTTTATATTTTCTGATGTTTTGGAGTTAAATAGAGAGATTTTGAAAGAAGGTAATTCTTTGATATTAAATTTAGTTAAAAATATAACTGATGATGAAAATCGTTTTAAAAGAATTAATGTTCAAAAAATATCCTCGTTAAAAGAATTGTTTAATAGTCCAATAAATGAAGTCATTTTTGAGGTTAGATCTGAAGATCAAGTTCAATTAATATCAGAAATTCTAAAAGAAAATGGCAAAACATCAGTTAATATTAATTTAGTTAATAACCATAATATTCTTCAGTTTAAACTGAAAAATTCAAAAAATTTAGACAGAAAATCTCTGAATTTATTGAGAAAACAACAAATACAAGCCACTATTTCATAAATAAAACTTGTTAAATTCATAAAATATTTGTAAATACTGCATAAATTAAATTAACACGCACACAGTTGTTGGTTTTATACCTCCGGTCCTTATTTGGAAATTACTGTGGTGGCTCAACCGGGAAAAAATATGAAAATACCTAACGTTACAATTCAACAATTATTAGAAGCAGGTGTCCATCTTGGTCACAAGACATTGAGATGGAATCCAAAAATGAAGAAATATATTTTTGGAAAAAGAGACTCAATACATATTATAGATTTAACTCAAACACTTGAATTAACAAAAGTGGCTCTAGAAAAAGTTTATAATACAATAGCCAATAATGGAAAAATTTTATTTGTCTCTACTAAAAAACAAGCTTCAGAAGCAATAGCTGAGGTTGCTAAAGAAACAGATCAATATTTTGTAAATTACAGGTGGTTAGGCGGAATGCTTACAAATTGGGGCACGATTTCAAATTCCATAAAAAAACTAAAAAAATTGGAAATTGACCTATCATCAGAAAATAGAGGATTTACCAAAAAAGAACTTTTAAAAATGAGTGTTAAGAAAGATAAACTTGAAAGATCTCTTGGAGGCATTGCTGAAATGAAAAAAGTTCCTGATCTAGTTTTTGTAATAGATACTAATTATGAGTCTCTTGCAATTGCAGAGTCTGTAAAACTTGGTATACCACTTGTTGCTATTTTAGATAGTAATTCAAACCCTGAAAATATTGATTTCCCAATTCCAGGTAATGATGACGCAAGAAGAGCAATCGATCTTTATTGTAATCTTATTAAAGAAACTATTAATAATGCAAAAAATTCTATTCCAACAAAAGAATTAAAAAAAGACTTGATTAAAGATAATAAAGTAAATGTCAAATCTAAAACAATTCAAGAGTTAGATAGAGAAAAGTTAGAAAAAAAATTCTCTGAAGATAATAAGGAGAAATTAAACTAATATGAGTGATATAGAGAAAGTAAAAAAACTAAGAGATGCAACTGGAGCAGGATTTAAAGATTGTAATTTAGCAATAAAAGAGGCAAGCGGTGACTTAGAAAAAGCTATTGAAATTCTTAGAGTAAAAGGTATCTCAAAAGCTTCAAAAAAGATGTCAAGAGATGCAAAAGAAGGTGTAGTTGTTGTAAGTGGGGATGAGACTAAAACTTCTGTTATAGAGGTAAATTGTGAAACAGATTTTGTTGCTAAAAATGATGATTTTATAAGCTTTGTAAAAGAACTTAGTGAATTAAATAATAAAAAAAATTCAAATCTAGATGAATTAAAAAACTCAAAGATGAATAATGGCCAAACCGTTGACGATAATTTAGTAGCCTTAATTGCTAAAATTGGAGAAAAGATAACAATAGGTAAATCTAAAACAATTAACAATTCAAATGCAATAAATAATCATTATCTTCATACGGTTATTAAGGACAACGTGGCAAAGTTAGCTGTAGTCGTGTCACTTGAAACAAATGAAAACTCAGAAGCTGTAAAGATATTTAGCAAACAACTCTCTATGCATATTGCTGCCTCTAATCCTTTAGCTTTAGAATCTAATTTAATTGATAAAGCTATTATTGATAAAGAACAAGAGCTTGTCTCAGAGGAATTAAAAAATTCTGGAAAACCTGAGGAGATTGCAAATAAAATTAGTTTGGGTAAGATGAATAAATTCAAAGAAGAAAATGCTTTGTTAACTCAAGCCTGGGTAATGGAACCTAAAAAAAAAGTGAAAGATATATTACAAGAACTTTCTGTAGCTGATTTGAAAATTAAAGAATTTTATAGAATAAAAATTGGAGAATAAATGTTTGATGAAAAATCTTACAGCCTTAAAATGGATAAAGCCCTAGAGGTATTCTCAAAAGAACTTTCTTCTTTACGAACAGGTAGAGCAAACGCTGCTATGTTAGATTTAATTAAAGTAGATGTCTATGGTCAGCAAATGCCAATTAATCAAGTAGGCAGTATAACAACACCTGAACCAAGAATGATAAATATTCAAGTTTGGGATTTAAATAATGTTCCATTAATAGACGCTGCTATTAAAAAATCTGATTTGGGATTAAACCCACAAATTGATGGACAGTTGGTTAGACTTCCTGTGCCAGAACTAAATGAGGAGAGGAGAACTGAGCTAAAAAAAATAATCAAGTCTGTTGGCGAAAAATGTAAAGTATCAATTAGAAATATAAGAAGAGAAGCTAATGAAGATTTAAAAAAACTTTTAAAATCTAAAGATATTGGTGAAGATGAAGAAAAAACCCATGAAAAAAAGGTTCAAATAATAACTGATGATCATATTAAGTTGGTAGATGAAAAAGTTTCATTAAAAGAAAAAGAAATAATGACAATATGAACCCACTTAAACATGTGGCCATTATTATGGATGGTAACGGTAGATGGGGTATAAAAAATAAAAATTCAAGAAATGCTGGACATAAGCAAGGGCTTACAACAGTAGATCAGGTAATAAAGACTTCAATCAAACAAAAAATAAAATTTTTGACACTTTTTGCATTCTCAACAGAAAACTGGAAAAGGCCTAAGAAAGAAATTATATATTTATTTAGATTATTAGAAAACTTCCTAAAAAAAAGAATCAATTACCTCCACAAACAAAATATTAAATTGAGGATTATAGGAGTTAAAAATTTTTCTAATAATTTAAATAATCTGCTAAAATCAGCAGAAAAAAAAACATCTAAAAATAGTGTCTTACAAATTAATTTAGCATTAAATTATGGATCTAAATCTGAATTGATAAATGCACTAAAAATTTTAAAAAAAAATAATGAAGTTATAAACGAGAAAAATATAAATAAATATTTACATACAAGCGGTATACCAGATCCAGATTTATTAATAAGAACAGGAAATACTAATAGACTAAGTAATTTTCTTCTATGGCAACTATCATATTCAGAAATTTTCTTTGAAAAGAAGTTATGGCCTGAATTTAAAGAGAGTGATTATTTAAAAATCATTAATAAATTTAAAAAAGTAAAGAGAAATTATGGTAATATATAATGAGTAAAGAATTCATTACAAGATCAATTAGTTCTTTATTTCTAGTACCCTTGTCTTTCTTTTTTATAATTAAAGGAAATTATCTTTTTACACTATTCTTATTAATAATTCTTTTGATAACTTTGTATGAGTGGCATTTAATAAGCTTAAAAAAGGAGTACTATTTACCTGGTTTTATTTTTATATTCTTTTCTTTTTATACTTTTTATTATTTAAGGAATGGAGCAGACTATAAAATATTTTTACTCGTTATAATAACATGTATAGGTACAGATATAGGCGGATATATATTCGGTAAAATTTTAAAAGGACCTAAGCTTACCAAAATAAGTCCAAATAAAACATATGCTGGAATGATTGGTAGTTTTATATTATCTATAATTTTTTCCTATATATATATTTATAATTTAAGCTTTTTTGGACTTTCAGGAGAAGGCAAATTTAACTTACAAATAATTTTTATTGTGATTTTGATATCAATAATTAGTCAGATTGGAGATATAATAATTTCATTTTTTAAAAGAAAATCAAAATTAAAAAATACAGGTAGGATTATTCCTGGTCATGGGGGATTACTTGATAGAATTGATGGAATGATTTTTGCATATCCATTTATTTTTGTATTATTTAAAATCATAGAATGAAAAAAAAAATTGCAATTCTTGGTTCAACTGGCTCAATTGGTAAAACATTAATTAAATTACTAGAGTCTAATAATAAAAAATTTGAGATAGTACTATTAACTGCAAACCAAAATTATAAAACATTATTAAAACAATCAAAACATTTAAATGTAAAAAATATAATTATAAAAAATAAAAGTAGTTACAAAATTTTAAAAACACAAACTAAAAAAAGCACAATAAAAATTTTCAATAATTTTGATCAGCTCGATAAAATTTTACCAAAAAAAATAGACTACGTGATGAGTTCAATAACAGGTATTGAGGGTCTTGAGCCTACAATTAAAATAATTAAACATACAAAGAAAATTGCAATAGCAAATAAAGAGTCAATTATCTGTGGATGGAACTTGATAAATAAAGAACTTAAAAAAAATAAAACTGAATTTATTCCTGTTGACTCAGAGCATTTTTCAATTTGGTTTGCTATCAAAAATAATAATCCTAATAAAATAGAAAAAATCTATCTTACGGCATCAGGCGGATCTCTTTACGATATATCCTTATCGAAATTTAAAAATATAAGTAAAAAAAAAGTTCTAAATCATCCTAATTGGAAGATGGGAAAAAAAATATCTATAGATTCAGCTACTATGATAAATAAAGTATATGAAGTAATTGAAGCTAAGAATATTTTTCAAATGTTATATAAAAATATAGAAATTTTAATACATCCCAAGTCGTATGTTCATGCATTAATGAAATTTAATAATGGTCTGATTAAAATAATAGCACATGACACTACAATGAAAATACCAATTTTTAATACTCTCTTTGATAATGAGGATTATGCATTTTCAACAAGTAAAATTAATATAAAAAATTTAAATGATTTAAATTTTCACAAAGTCGATTTATTAAAATACCCGATGGTAAAATTAATAAATCTATTACCTCAAAAACATTCTTTATTTGAAACTATAATTGTATCTGCTAATGATACTCTTGTTGATTTATTTCTTAGAGATAAAATTAAATTTCTAGAAATTCATAAAGAATTATTTAAATTTATTAAAAATAAGGAATTTTCCAAATATAAAAATAAAAAACCAACAAAACTAAAAGAAATTATTGACTTAAATAATTATGTTAGTACTAAAATTAAAAAAAAGTATACTAATTTTAAATAGATATAAATGATAAATTATATTTTAAAAATAATACTTTTAACCATAATAATTTCTGTAAACTCAAATGCACAGACGATAAATAGTATAGTTGTTACTGGTAATAAAAGAATATCAACTGAAACAATAATAATGTTCTCAGATGTTAATAAAAGTGATGTTAACGAACAAGAAATAAATACTATATTAAAAAATTTATATAATACAAATTTTTTTGAAAATGTAGAAGTCTCCATATCAGATAATTTGTTAACAATTAAAGTAAAAGAAAATCCAATTATAAATAACATTGTTATCGAAGGTGTAAAGTCTGCTAAAATTCAAGATTTTATTTTAGATAATATATATTTTAAACCAAGATACTCATATAATACTTATTATATAAAGGAGGATAAGATTAAAGTTTCGTCATTTTTGAAGGACTTGGGATACTACTTTTCTGAAATAGACATTTTAACTGAGTTAAATGAAAATAAAAATCAAATTAATTTAATTTATAAAATTGATCTTGGAAAAAAAGCAAAAATTAAAAATATTTATTTTACAGGCAATAAAATTTTTAAAGATAATAAATTAAAATCACTAATAGTGAGTGAAGAACATAAACCATGGAAGTTTATTTCTGGAAAAAAATACTTAAATGAAAACCATATTAATTTAGATTTAAAACTTTTAAAAAATTTTTATTTAAATGAAGGATATTACGATGTAAAAATAAATTCGTCGTTTGCAAAATTGGTAGATAACGAAAAATTTGAGTTGATTTTTAATATAGATGCAAAAAATAAATATTATTTTGATAATCTAGAACTGGTACTTCCAAATGATTTTTCCATAGAAAATTTTTCTAAAATTAATGATTTATTTGATGAACTAAAAGGAAAACCTTATTCAATAAATCGAGTTGATAAAATCCTCACTGCACTTGATACAATAAGCACTAATGATCAATTTGAGTCTGTTAAATCAACTGTTGAAGAGAATTTATTTGAAAATAAGATAAATTTAAAATTTACCATTAAAGAAACTGAGAAAATTTATGTCGAAAAAATAAATATACTCGGCAATAATATAACTAGA